>JAFGEF010000030.1 GCA_016931715.1 Sedimentisphaerales bacterium | reverse complement strand
ATGCGGCCGAATAACCGAGCGGCTTGAGTGCATCGGCGATTGTGATTTCGTTAGGATTCATTCCCATGTCATTATCCGGGAAGAACACATTTATCACGCCGGTTCGGATGCAGTTTCTACCTGTCAGAAGCGCAGAGCGGGAAGGAGAGCAAACCGGATTACCGCTGTAAAACTGGGTAAGCTGGATTCCCTCATCAGCCATTTTATTCATATTAGGAGTCTTAATCGTTGGATGCCCGCCGCGATTCCAGTCGCCATAACCCATGTCATCCGCGAAAAGAATTACAAAATTGGGTTTGTTTTTCGACAATTTTCCAGTATCTGATTTACCTGAAGTTGAAAGACAACCTCCTAAAATAGCACCACATGCTCCGACTCCAAGTTTTTTCAGAAATTCACGTCGTCCAATTGCAGCCATAAATGTCTCCTTGTTTGTGTGGTGGGCTATACCCACCATTTAACTGTGTACTTCTCATATATAGACGTTAATGATATCAATTCGCAACAATAAATTTATGAAAAAGTTGAAATTATCGCATTTTTTAACGAAATCGCAAAAATATGATTGATTATTAGGATGTTATTGCCAATTATTCTATCATGATTAAAGGAAAGCTATCCGATAAAAAAAGATGTCTGGACACTGCCTATAAGCCAGCTTCCGAGAATATTTGAGTAAATCCCAGGATGATAGCATTAAAAATCCTTGTTAAATCTCCCCAAAATCTTTTTTAAGCTTAAAAAAGCTGTTTATGCTTAAATTAAAAAGTTTCTTATCATGTACCCGATAGTTAGATATTTTGAAAATAAATCTTAAGCTTATTTTCATTTTTGCCGAATATGAAAATAATGTTATTGCTTATTTTCATTTTTATGTTATGATTCTTTGGTTATGATAAATAAAAAGACTTCAGGAAAATACATTAAATGTACCGGGTATGAAGCATTCGTTCCAGATCCACTTCCGCCGGAGATAGTATGGACAGACCGGTTAATACGTTCTTTGTCCGATGCAGACCGTCTTATAGGTCAATTGTCTGGAGAAGGAAAACAATTACCAAATCCGCATTTACTAATACGGCCGTTTATAAAACATGAAGCTGTACTATCCAGCAGAATCGAAGGTACACAGGCAACCTTGGGAGAATTGTTAGCCAATGACGCAGGGGCGTTAGTTAATCGAAGCCCTGATGATCTGCGTGAGGTCGGCAATTATGTAACAGCTTTGGATTACGGAATCAAAAGATTAAAGACTTTACCACTGTCACTCAGATTGATTCGAGAGGTGCACGAGAAATTGATGGAAGGTGTACGTGGTGACCATGCTGCTCCAGGGGAATTTCGTAAAACTCAAAACTGGATTGGTTCAGCAGGCTGTACCTTACAAAATGCAGCTTACGTTCCTCCGTTACCTGATTTACTGATGGACTGTCTCGGAAATTGGGAACAATTTCTTCATGTTCAGAAAATCCCTCCATTGATTCAGGCGGGGCTGTTACATTATCAATTTGAAGCTATTCATCCATTTCTGGATGGTAACGGCCGAGTAGGTCGTCTTCTAATAGTTCTCTTTTTAGTAGAGCGAAAAGTGATTACTGTTCCATTGTTGTATATTAGTGCTTTTTTTGAAGCCACACGCAGTGAATATTATAATCATCTTTTGACTGTAAGCAGGGAAAGCAAATGGAACCAATGGCTTGAATATTTCCTCAACGGCATCGCAAGAATGTCTGAGGATGTTCTCAGCCGTGCCGAAAGGATTAATCTGCTGCTTCAAAGTTGGAAAGAAAGAACCGCTGGCCAAAAACCGAAAATTCTATTTGATGTTATTGATTTACTGGCTGAAAATCCGTTTTGGAGTATAAAAAAGATTTCAGAACGCCTGCAAGTAGCTTTCACTACAGCACAGCGGGCAATTAATGTACTGGTTGAAAAAGGGGTACTTTTTCAAGTGGATAATGCACAAAGGGACAGGGTATTCTGTGCAAATGCTATAATGAAAATCCTTGATGAACCTCCCAAAATCAAGCCGTGACTTTATTGATCTTTCGATCATCGGTAAATCTCTTGTCTGTAATTAATGTGCTCAGTTTATATTTTACAGCTCATTATTTGATGAAAGAGATTGCTATAAAATTCCTCCAAACCTTCTTTGGCCTTCAATACCTGGGTAAGCATCAATCACTAATTTATTATCGCCAGGATAGCGTATTACAATGGCATACCACCAAGATTCATCTGATTGATTTAATGTTGCCGGCTCTGACATACCGACTATAATAAAATGACCTCGTCCTGCAGGATATCCATCAGCTACATCTCTATTAACTAATAGGAATGGATTACCGTTACCGTCTAATTTCGCCGCATCTGCAAGATCAAGCTCGTCTAAAGTTTGAGGTAGTTTGCCTTCTTTTTGCTGATATTCCTCTAAGGCATGCTGCAATACTCTTAGATTTTGCACTGTTCTCCCTCTTGGATTGTTCATGCTATTACAACCAGATGTAATTAAAATTAATGAAAGACAAATGAATAATATAATTCTTACTGACTTCATGATGATTCTCCTTAACTGCTATTTCACATTTAAAAGCTTAACAAACATAATTTCCTTATTTTAACAAGCATTATTACGTTCTTCTTATGTATAGACGTAAAATAAACGAATCTGTTACAAAATTTTTTTATTTTTTGTAAATAATTGCGAAATTAGGAAAAAATCTTCATAGTTTAGTTTTTAACGTTTTACAAATAAACTTCCCGGTAGCTGTTTAATCAGGCTTTTTAGGCGTAATGAAATTAAACTTGCGTTGACGCTTCCGGCGGTAAGAGACGTTTGAGCGATAATCTGTTCGATGTGGGTTGGTTCTTTGTCTAAGCAGCTTAGAATGGTTTTTTCATCATTAGTCAAATTTAACTGCTCAATATCGAATAAAGGCTTTTCAATTTCTTCTTTGGCTTTGTTTGTCGCGATGCTCGCGTGCTCGCTTAATTGCTCGCCGTAATAGCCGAGAGCTTCCATCACATCTTCGACAGATTCGATTAATTTCGCTCCCTGTTTTATCAGTTGATGTGCGCCTTTACTCAACGGCGAGTCGATTTTTCCGGGAACTGCCATTACTTCACGGTTATAATCAATCGCGGCGTTTGCGGTCAGCAGTGCGCCGGAACGAAGAGCGGCTTCAATGACAATAGTTCCAAGAGACAAGCCTGCTATAATCCTGTTGCGTGCGGGAAAATTTGTCGCGAGCGGTTCGGCAGTTAAAGGCAATTCGCTTATGCACGCGCCTGATTCGCTTATTAACTCGAACAGTCTTTTATTTTCAGGCGGGAAAATATTAGCAAGGCCGCAGCCCTGCACCGCGATGGTTCGTCCTCCGGCGGATAGAGCGCCCTGATGTGCAGCGGTGTCTATTCCACGAGCCATACCCGAGCATATTGTAAAACCTGATGAGCTTAAATAATACGCAAATCGTGAAGATTGTTCTTGGCCGTATAAACTGCATTGACGTGAGCCTACGATTGATATTGCCAGATTATCCTGCCGTGTCAGAGTGCCTTTGACATAAAGAACAGGAGGGGGGTCGTAAATTTCTTTCAGTTTAATCGGATAGCGTTTGTCATCTGAGTTGACAATCCATACGCCCAGTTTTTGGGCAAGTTCCAGTTCTTTGGCCGTATCAAATTTGTCACGTGTAGCCGCGATGCGTTCGGCGGTTTTAAAGCCTATGCCTTCTGTTTTAGTCAATTCGCTTACCGATGCGCCCAGAACTCTGTCAATTGAGCCGAACAGTTTGAGCAGGCGTGCAAAAGTGACCGGCCCAACTCCTTCAGCCCTTATGAGCTTGAGCCATTTTTCAATATCAACCGAATTTTCCTCAATTCGTTTCATTATTTACTCCTGAAACGGTATTTGAACAAAACCAGTCAGAAAATGCAAACTTTTTATATTGTTTTTGTATGAAATCTGGAATTATAAAAAAAGGAGCCTCAAAATATTGAGACTCCTCGTAATTTCTTTCAATCGTGAAATAACTTACCGGTCATGTTTAAGACTATATATTTCCATTTTCACTGTAACCAGTTTTTCAATACCATTTTCTTTTGCAAGTTCATTAATTTTTTCTTCTATTCTTAAAGCCATATCTTTGCTTTCTTTGTCATGTCGTAATAGAATCGTTTGAGGAAGCCGCGATGGCTCACTAATCAAACTTTCCTGTATGTAATTTTCTATTTCATTGGGATCGATTGTATTATCAAGTCTTTCGATTGTACCCGTGGCAGTTTGTACTGCTACTACAACTCGTGAGCCAATTCTTTTATTCTGTATATAAAGACGATTCGTGTTTGATCGAGTACGAATTTCTTCATCAAGATGCACTTCGGCCTGCATTTGCAAATTGTTATCTTTGATAAAATCTATAATATGCTTGTTCAATTCGTCAGAGAGCTTTATACCTTCTGCGTTTCTGAGAATATCAATTCTTACAGGTAATGTCTTTACATTACTTTTAATATAATTAAATACTTCATCGTGTGACATCAATTTCACGAAGTTGTTTTTCATGTCAGAAGCATATTCTATAAAAGGTTTGGAACAATTAAATACCGCTACCTGATTTCCTATTACATCCAGCTTTATCCATGTATTAAGTTGCTCCAAAGGTTTTCGTCCTAAAGGATGAATCGGAATAATATTCATAATTTCTCGAAGTTCGGCTAATTTGTTTGTCAGTTTGGCTTTCATCTCGTACTTAGCCAATAATAGTTCATTTGCGAGTCCCTCAGGTATTTTTTGGGAATTTATCCTCTTGTCGGCTTGTTCAATTTGGTTGTCAAGCAGCTTTATTTCAGTGTATGCTTCAGTTACTTTCCGGACGATTTCAAGTTCCTGCGATTGTATTATGATTTTTAATTTTTTGTACTCAGGATTACCCGGCGGATAAATTGAAATTTCTTTTGTTTCAGGGGTATTGATGTTTTCAATCGCGATTCGGATAAGTTCTCCCAATTCGGGATCTTCTATTCTTTGTACTCGATTCAATACGCTTTTTTCTTCCTGGGCAGTTATATTTACAGATAAGCCTGCTACAATAAAAAAGACCCAGCAAAATATTATTAGATTTTTAGGTAATTTAACGTTCATGATTTTAATCTCCAAAATTCTGTGCTAAAATTTTATTTATTTTGTTTTTATAAAAATTCGGATTTTTCTTGTTAGATATTTCTTCTTGTGCAACTAAGCTATTCTGTCCAAAATTAACAATATTATTTTGAGGTATTTCTGTGGGAATCAGTTGACTTGCCTGTTTGTATGAAAATTCAGCACGTTCTGGCATTCCAAGCTGGGTGAAGAACTTTGCGGCATCCAGCCAGGCTACGAGGTCCTTCGATACGCTTATATTGTTATCATCAGAATTAGTTTGTCGTGCAATTTGCTGCTGATGAGAAGTTTCCTTGTTTACTGACAATCTGCCGGAGAAAAAAGCGGCGGTTGTAATTATTGCAATCAATACTACGAAGCCTGTAATTTTCAACCTTTTGTGAAATAGCCTGCCTCGATTAAAAGCATTTGTAGAATTTTGCAAAAGCTGGTTTTTGAAGTCTTGTCTGGCGGTATTGCCTCCAAGAGCACTATTCAATAAATCGTTTATATCATTTTCGTTCATAATTCGAACTCCTGTTTATATTATATTTTTATCCTTCATTTGTTTTGATACCTGCGCGAATTTTTCTCTGGCTCGTCCCAGAAGAGACTCGACCGCTTTCGGTGTACAATTACTTGCTGTTGCGATTTCATCAACTTTTAATCCTTTAAGATATTTTTCTTCCAGAACCGAACGGTAGTGTGCGGGTAATTCCGCGAGAATTTCATGTACGAAAGTTCCATGCAGATTATCTTCTTTTTTCTGAAAATTTCTCTCTATAGATTGCAATTGTTTTTGTCTTTTCTCTTTTAATATTACCTTTTTAACCTTGTTTTTTGCAATTCCAATCAACCATGCCCTAAAAGTTCCATGTTTAGATTTGAAAGAGCCTATTTTTACAGCGGCTGTTATAAATACCTGTTGCGTAACTTCTTCCGCCATATCCTGTCTGCCTGATGTGAGATTCAAACAATAACTGTAAATCGGCTCAAAGTGCCACTTGAACAAATTCTGCCATGCCTGCTGGCTGCCTTTTTGAGCATCTATAATTGTCAATGTCTCAATATCGTTTTCCATCAAATCATTTAGATCCGGTATTAAGTTTCTTTTCATTCTATTATTTCCATCCGGAAGTAAAAATCCCTCGAAGATTTCTTGGAAATATAACATTTTTAAAGAAATTATGCAAAATATCCTGAAAATGACCTTCGAATTCATTGAGGTATCTATTGATAGTTGCGAAAATTGTCAAACTGTGGTATAAAAAACATTTTAAGGTTGATATATTAATTTATTCTCTTATTTATTGAATTTTTATGGAAGTAGCAGAATTAAAAACATCGATAACGGAACTGTCGGCCCGGATGGGAAAAATCCGGGACTGGCTTTGACTTGTCTAATAAAAAAATCCAGATGGGAAAACTCCAGTCTCAGATTGCACAAGCAGGTTTCTGGGATAATCCCGATGCCGCACAGAAAGTTGTGTCTCAATTGAGTATTGTAAAATCTATTGTTGAGCCTGCCGAAGAACTTCAGAGGGATATTAATGACCTGAAGGAATTATTCGAGCTTGCAATTGCTGAATCAGACCAGAATGAGCTGCGCCAGATTGAAGAGCAGTTGAAAGAAGTCGAAAAACAGTGCAATGAAATCGAGCTTGCCGGCCTGCTTTCCAGACCTGAAGATACGAAGAATTGTTTCTTTGGTATCCACGCAGGTGCAGGCGGGACGGAAAGCTGCGACTGGACGAATATGCTTCTTAGAATGTACACGCGTTATTTCGACTCAAATAAGTTTAAATATCAGGAGCTTGATGTAGTACCAGGTGAGGAGGCGGGCATTCGTTCAATAATGCTTCGGGTAAGCGGACCTTTTGCATTCGGCAAGCTTTCATGCGAGACCGGCGTACACAGGCTTGTCAGGATAAGCCCGTTTGATTCGAATAAACGCAGGCACACAAGTTTCGCGGCGGTGGACTGTGTTCCCGAATTTGATGATGATATAGCTATTGAAATAGATGATGATGATTTAAGGATAGATTATTATCGTGCAAGCGGCGCCGGCGGCCAGCACGTCAATAAAACAAGTTCCGCGGTGAGGATTACGCATATCCCGACCGGAATTGTTGTACAATGTCAGAATGAAAGAAGCCAGCATAAAAACAAGGCGCAGGCGATGAAATATCTGAAGGCGAAACTCTATATGCTCGAACAGCAGAAGCGTGACGCCGAAATTGAAAAGCTGTACGGCAATAAAGGTGAAATAGCATGGGGCAACCAGATACGAAGCTATGTTCTTCAGCCGTACCAGATGGTAAAGGATCACAGGACGGACTTCCAGGTTGGTAATGTCGAAGCGGTACTGGATGGTGACATCGAATCTTTTATCGAAAGTTACCTGCATCATCGGGCGAAAACAAAACAGGACAAAAATAAGGAATGAAAAAAGGAAAATAAAATGAAGGATATTATCGAAGTCGAATTAAAAACAAGGAAAGCGGATTTCTGTAAAAACAAAACAGACATTCTTGCTGTCGGATTATTTTCTGACGCCGGAAAACTCGATTCTGTAAACTCTATGCTTAATGACAAACTCGATGGTGCAATTCAGCAATTGCTTAAAATAGGTGATTTCAAGGCAAGAGACCGTGCCTGCACGATAATTTACGGAAATGAAAAAATCGGAGCAAAGAGAATAATGCTTGTCGGCCTGGGCGAAAAGAAAAAAGCCACGCTTGATACGATTCGCAAAGCTGCGGCTGTAGCGGCGAAAAAGGCAGTAGATTTGAAAGCAAAAACTCTCAGCCTTGCGCTGCATAATGCTTTCGGAGAAAGCTTTGATTTATCAGCAATAGGACAAGCTTGCACTGAAGGTACTTATTACGGAAGCTATCGTTATGACGAATATGTTACTGAAAGCGACGATGGAAGGCTTGGTTCACTTGCAGTTGAGCTGATAGATTCCGATGCGAACAAAGTTAAAAAACTAAACCAGGGTCTGAATACAGGTACGATTATTGGCAAGGCACAGAGCTATGCAAGAACGATAGCGAACAGGCCGGGCAATGTAATTTATCCTGAAAAAATTGCGGGGATTGCTAAGGAACTGTCACGCAAATCGAAAAATCTAAGCTGTACTATTTTTGACGATAAGCAGTTAAAAGCAAAAGGAATGGGCGGCATACTTGCCGTTGGTTCCGGTTCGGTACATAAGCCTGTATTTATTATTTTGAAAAATAAACCATCTTCCAAAAAGGCGAATTCCGTGCCGACAATAGGTATTGTCGGTAAAGCTATAACCTTCGATTCCGGCGGATTGAGTCTCAAACCCGCGGCTAATATGGATGAAATGAAGCTGGACAAATCGGGCGGGATTGCTATTCTGGCAGCGATGAAAGCGATAGCAGAGATGGACCTGCCTATAAATGTTTATGGATTTATTCCATCTGCGGAAAATCTTCCGAGCGGCTCAAGCTACAGACCGGGTGACATTGTTACAACATACAATGGAAAAACAATCGAGGTGCAGAATACCGATGCCGAAGGAAGGATAATTCTCTCTGATGCGCTTGCCTACGCCGCAAAGCAAAAATGCGATATTATTGTCGATATGGCTACTTTAACCGGCGCATGTATGGTAGCGCTGGGGAAATATATGGCTGGCCTGATGGGTAATGATGATGAGCTTATGAAGCAGGTTCAAAAAGCATCTGAAGAAAGCGGCGAAAAAGTATGGCCTATGCCAAGCGGCGATGAATACGCGGAAGAAATGAAAAGCAAAATTGCTGACCTGAAAAATATCGGAAGCAAATGGGGCGGCGCATGCACGGCGGCTGCATTCTTAAAACAATTTGTAGGCGAATCGAAATGGGCGCATTTGGATGTCGCAGGCGTGGATTTAATCAGCGGTCCAGCGGATTATTCAGTGGAAGGTTCGACTGGATTCGGAGTCAGGCTGCTGATTACTTTCCTTATGAATATGGCAAACAGTAAATAATATTAAGATTTTTGAATAATAATGAGTAAAAAAATAAAAAAGATTGATACTGAAAGAATCGAAAAGGCGGTAAGGGAAATTCTCCTGGCAGTCGGCGAAGATGTTGACCGTGAAGGTCTCAAAATGACACCTCAGAGAGTCGCCAGAATGTACAATGAATTATTGGGCGGCATGCATGAAAATCCTGAACTGCATACGAAAAGTGTTTTTACCGAGAACTACAGCGAAATCGTATTGCTGCGGGACATTCCTTTCTACAGTATGTGCGAGCATCATATAATGCCTTTTATCGGTTCGGCTCATGTAGCTTATATTCCTTCGGGTGTGATACTCGGTGTCAGCAAGCTGGCTCGAATTGTGGACTGCTTTGCGCGAAGACTTCAGACGCAGGAAAGGCTTACATGCCAGATAGCAGATTTTATAATGAGTAAGCTCAAGCCCCAGGGAGTTACAGTTGTGCTTGAAGCATCTCACAGTTGTATGACAATTCGCGGCATAAAAAAGCCGGGTTCTGTGATGGTGACTTCTGCTTTGAGAGGGCTTTTTATGAAAGACCCGAAGAGCAGAAGCGAAATTCTCAGCCTGATGCACAAACCTTAATAAAGGATTCTTTTTATGCACGAGCTTGCGAGACAGGTTCGTTTTTCGGTTAATCCTTTTTTGCCGGAACAATCCGAAGGCGCCAATTCTTTTGCGTCCATGCCGTCAGGTGAGGGATTGGCAATTTTTTTTGAATTGTCTGTCGAACTTGCAGGTGAAATTGACCATGCGACTGGATTTGTTGTTAATGTGGCTGAAATCGACAGTAAAGTGCGTCAGCATGCAGTGCCTGTTTTTATCAGTAAAGTAAAAGAAAATTTTTGCATGGCTGAACACATAAGTCTTTTTACGGTGACAGAAATTTTACACTTGTCGTGGAATCAGCTTGAAGGCATATTCGTGCCGGCTCGTTTAAATAAATTAAGCTTAAAGCTGAATCCGTTTCGTAAAATAATGATATGCTCGGAGGATTCTGACATGGTTTTTTTCAGTGAAAAATTTGAGTTCGCGGCGACACATAAGCTCTGGAACAACGATTTTACGGATGTGCAGAACCGGAAGATTTTCGGAAAGTGCGCGAATCCGACCGGGCACGGACATAATTATGTTGTCGAAGTAACGGTAAAAATGCCTGTTTCAGGAAAGGATTTTTCGATAGGTGATTTTGAGAAAATTGTCGATAGCGAGCTAATCAGTCTTATTGACCATAAAAATCTGAATCTCGATATAGAGTATTTCAAATCAGTTATTGCAACAGTTGAAAATATTGCGGTTTTTGCTTGGGAAAAGCTTGTCAAAAAATTCCCCGCCTCCGCCAAAGGCGGACTTCACTGCGTAACTGTTTGGGAGACAGATAAGACAAGCTGCTCGTATTACGGCTGTTAATTCAGCATAGTTTTGATGACCTAAAATAACATCGAATTCTTTAGTGAAAAAGCCGTTATTATTATACATATAAATAAAATCTGACAATCGACATCACAATTTTGAGAGAGATATTTTTTACAGTTAAGACAGTTTGTGGAAACCAGACTGTACTAAAGCTATGTTCTTTATTTGACGATACTTATGAAATACTTAGACCGGAAAAAATTTATTATTGAAAAAATTGGTTTTCCATTAAAAAATTCATTATACAGCAAGGCTGTTTGAGCATTTTGTGCGCAGCCGACGGGGACGGAGTATAAACACTCTAAACAAATCGAAGTGATTCTTTTAATTTATTATTGACTAACAGTAATTATTTCCAGACAATGCTTCATTTGATAATGGAGTAAATTATGAGAGTGCTAATTACAGGCGGTGCAGGCTTTATTGGTTCGCACCTTACCGGCAAACTGCTTGCAGAAGGTCACAAAGTGGCAGTTATCGACAACCTGAGCACGGGCAGTCTTGCAAATATCGCCGGTTTCAGGTCAAATCCGAATTTTGCATTCATAGAAGGTGACATCCGAAATTTTGAATTGATGGAGCCGCTATCAGAGCAGTGCGATGTGATTTATCACCTGGCCGCCGCAGTTGGAGTCAGGCTGATTGCCGAAGACCCGGTTCATACGATAGAAACAAACATCGGCGGCACAGAGGTAGTACTTAATGCGGCGAATAAATTCGGTAAAAAGATTCTTATTGCTTCGAGCAGTGAAGTGTATGGTAAAAGCGAATCGGTTCCCTTTTGCGAAGAAGATGATATTGTATTGGGCAGTACGAGTGTCTCTCGGTGGTCTTATGCATGCAGTAAAGCGATAGATGAATTTCTTGGTCTTGCCTTTTTTCAGCAATATGGATTAGGCGTTGTGATTGGGCGGTTCTTCAATACAATCGGTCCTAGGCAAACAGGTCAATACGGGATGGTTGTGCCGAGATTTGTTCATAATGCCCTGAATAACGAGCCGCTCCAGATATATGGAACAGGTAAACAGACACGATGTTTTTCTTATGTGGGCGACCTGATCGATGCGATTACCAAGCTCATCAATTGTGATGATGCGATGGGTGAAGTGTATAATATCGGCTCAAATGAAGAGATTTCAATTGAAGAGCTTGCGGATAAAATTATCGATATGACAGTCAGTAAAAGCAGGAAAGAGTTTGTTTCCTATGATCAGGCTTATGGGAGGCCCATCGAGGATATGATGAGGAGAGTGCCTTCGCTTGAGAGGATTAAGGCTGCTGTCGGCTGGGAGCCGAAAACGAGCCTTGATGAAATACTCATGGAAATTATCGAAAGCGAGCGGGCAAAATAGCATCTGTATTTCTGCATCAGTCAGTGATAATGTGCAATTTAAATCATGCCGAATGAATGAATTGAAGGCATTTTAAAATATGTCACTTCGTAAAAAAGTAATTATGAACGCCGGATCGAACTGGATGAGCCAGTTTGTCACGGCGATAGTCGGGCTGGTTCTAATTCCCTTAATAAGGGGCAAGCTTGGCAGCGAGGCTTTCAGTATATGGTTCCTGCTTTCGACCGGGCTTCGCTACCCGATGATTCTCGAAAGCTCATTTTCGCTATCGACGAATCGTTTCGTTGCATTTTATCGCAATGATACTGAACTGCAGAACCGATTTGTTTCCGCTTCTTTCGCTGTTTTATCTGTTTTGGGTGTTTTAACTGCAGCCGCAGCAGCGCTGTTGTCCTTTTTTATCCCTGATCTTTTTACTGCAATTACTCAGGATTATGCTTTTGATGCACAAATAACATGTATTCTTGTCGGCGTGACATTAGCTTTTAAGATAATAGAAGCATCTTTCAGCGGCACGCTGATGGGCTATCAATATCATACGCGCACTAACTCTGTGATAGTAATTGTGAATATGTTTAAGGCTGTATTAACCATAGGATTGCTTATTGTCTGGAAGAGTATTATAGCTGTTCAGCTTGCATTTGCTTTGTCAGCGGCGTTTTCTTTAATGATGTCGTTTATAGTTGCAAAAAAGTCGATTCCATCTCTGAAAATTGATATTTTAAAAGTAGATCGTAATGCTGTTTGGGAACTGTTTCGTTATACAGGTCATGCAGCCGCCCGTTCAGGAAGCATGATTTTTATGTACAGCACAGTAACTCTCCTGACAGGTAAATTCGGCACAAAGGAACATTTGGATATTTTTGCAGTAGCTTCTGTAGTTTCCGGATTTATTCGCAGTCTTTTAGCGGGCATGCAAAATGTGTTTTTGCCGGTTGTAACAAGTCTTCAAGCGAAAGGCCAGCTTGAAAAAATGAAAGCCGTTGTTGCAAAAGGAACTCATATAAGCTGCATTCTTACTTGCATGACGACGATTTTGTTGTTTATTTACGCGGGAAAATTTCTGGATGTTTTGTTCGATGATATTGTTCCTGACATGATTACAATACTGCGAGTGTTGATTGTATCTGAAGTCGCGCGTGGTTTTTTCGGAATATGGCTTCCATCATTAGTAGGCATGGGGCATCTTCGCACTCTTACAGTCTCGGCAATAGTAACTTCTATCGGGGCAATTGTACTTGAGCTGATTCTTTTCAAAAACTCAGTTTATGTTCCTTTCGCTGCGGCGATATCGCTTCTTGCTGCAACATGGGCATATATGGGATTCTGGGTGCCTGTGTATGGTCTTTATAAAACGCATACAAATCCCATTGAATACTTCAAAAACAGTCTGCTTGGGCCAATAGCAGCGGCGGCAGTTTCAATTGCCGTCTTAAAATTGCTGAATTATATTATACCGATAAACGGATTTCACTGGATATTGATGTTTATAGTTTCAGGCATAATTGTTATAATAATTTTTGTAATATTATCCATGCGTTCAGAAGCGGCGGAATTATTAATAATATTCAGAAGAAAATTCGGCAGCCAGACGGAATAGTCTATATGAATGTTCTTGTTATAAATCAGTGCTCTACGAATAAAGGTGACAGGGCGGTTCTGTACTTTGTGCTGAGAGAATTGAAAGCAAACGGAATTGACAATGTCACTGTGTCGGCGAGTAATCCACAATACTGGCATGACAAGCCGGATTTTCCGAATATCGAAGTGCGTGTAATACCATGGGGCTGGGATGTTTCACGCAGGAAAGATGCCGGTTTTTTGGTAAAAGTGTTTCATTTATTTCTGAAGGTAAAGCTGCCGCGTTTTATTTATTTTCCTTTGGTGCGAGATGCTTTAATTTCCGGAAAGCGTCCATGGTATTTGCGATTATTAGTAAATAAACGTTATCTTGAAGCTGTCGAAAAAGCCGACCTGGTCATAAGCACAGGAGGTCACCATCTTACAACCATAATTGCAGGTCATATTAAAACGCCTCAGATTTTCGATATGGCGATCGCTTTACTTTATAATAAGCCGCTTTTGCTATGGTCTCAGTCTATCGGTACTTTTAAGTATATGTCGCCAGCAAACAAAACGATGATTCGGAAAATACTTTCAGGCGCCGAACGAATATTTATTCGTGACGAAGCTTCATTACATGAAATAGAAAAAATAGAAGTCTCCAGTGAGAAAGTATTGAAAACAGGAGAGTCTGTTTTTGGATTATACGCTGTTGTGACCTCGCGAATAATACCGGGTAAACGTGAACCTGTTATAGGAATTTCTGTCTGGACGGGGAATAAGCAGAATCCGCAGGCATGGGAAGCATATACTCTCTGTTTCGCGGAATTAATAAATCACGCTCTCGAAAAACACGGCTACGAACAAGTTCGATTTTTTCCTATGGAACTGCAGGGTTCCGACAGGTCATGTATAGAAGATATAATAAAACGTGTTCGGAAGAAAGAATGTTGTCGCATTGTCGAGGATTTTCCCGGAACGTTGGAACACATAAATTTAATTTCGCAATGCAGAATGTTTGTAGGACACAAGACTCATTCGCAGATATTTTCATTGGCTGCAGGTACGCCGCTGCTGGCGATTGCATATCATAAAAAAACCGAGGATTTTATGACTCAATTCGGGCTTGAACAATACTGCATTTCTGATTCACAACTCGGCGATAGAAAGCTCATTGAGATATTCGATAACATAAATGAAAACTTCGACCAAATCAGTATTACACAGCAGGAGACAGCCCAAAAAATGTACGAAAAAGTCAGGGATGATTTTTCAAAAATGATTCAGTATTTTAAAAAATCAGGTAAAAAATCCTGAATTATTTAAGAAAATGAAAGGTTTCATATTTTGATATATAACTATCATTCGTTTTTTCCGATACTGATTAGGAATGTCTCAAGAAATAAATATTTTCGGACGTTTGCTTTGAGTTAATTTTATGGCGTTATTTATAGCGATATTCTGTGCGGTCGTAATTGTTCTTTGTGTCCCGCTGGTTTTCTGGAAACCTAAATGGGTCTTCTATATCTTTCTGGTTTCTGCTGTATTTAACAGCATATTTGCCGGTTATATAAACCAGGCTGGAAACCTTGGTCTGCCTCTGACCTGGGCTCCGGCGGATTTCCTTTCGGTTATGACGCTTTTCGCCGCTTTATTTGTTCGAAAAGAATCTCTATTTCGCTCGAACATAATAAAAAAGTGCATTTTAGTCCTTGCGGTTTTAAGTGTTTTGTCATTGATACAGGGTTTGGTAATGTATCCGCGTGACGCTCTGACACATTCGAGGGTAGTTCATTTCGCTGCGGCGGGATTATTCGCACTGAAATATTTTACGGATTATTCCAGTGTCAGAGGTTTGCTGAAATTCAGCTTCGTTTTGATTCTGATGATGTTTGCTTTTCATGTTCTTATAAGGCTGGGTATTTACGATGCACCAATAAACGAGGCAGATAGGATTGTCGATTCAGGCGGACTTGCAGGTGAAAGAGGAACTCAGACGCTTATCCCGATGCTTTATCTTATTCTTGTGAGCATGGCTATAGGAAGATTTTCCAGCAAGACAGGCTCATTTTTAATTTCAATAATAATGCTGATAGCAGGTATAGGAGGCATAGTACTAAGCGAGACAAGATCAACTTACGGAGCTATGGCGGTACTTGTTATTTCGGCATTGATTTTTGTGAGAGCAAGGATAAAAAATACAATCATTTTTACAATTGCAAGTATGATTGTTGTTATAGCGGCTGTCGTTGGCGGTTTCGATTTTCTCTCAAGATTCCGGACGGATTACGGAAGAGGCTATTATACCACGCCGTCTTTGTATGAGCTTCGGCATAGCTGGAGAGGAATAGAATACGAGACAATTCAGTCGAGCTATAAGGAAGCTCCATATTTTCTTTTCACAGGCAGGGGAATCGGAGCGATGCATCCTGCGCCGACCGGCCCGCAAGCGATTGTAGCGTTTTATCATTCGGAATACCTTGGCTGGCTCGACAGGTGCGGCTTGATTGGATTAATCGGTGTGCTTGTTCTGTTAGCCGCCTCTCTTTTCAGGAGTTTTGTTTTGGCAAGAAGCGAAATTCCTTTCCTGCGATATTTGGGAACGACTTTCTTTCTTCTTACAATCGCTTTAGCGGCTGATGGCGTCTTTCACCCGATTTTCTCGCATTATAGAGGAGCGTCTCTTTTGATTTGTTTTGCTGCTGTTACTGCCAATTGGCGTGACATATATGTGAGCCTTATCGAAGAGCAGGAAATATTTCTCGAAGAGCCGGATTTGGAATTTGACGAAAATTATGATTCCGAATATGAGTTTCCTCACGTAATTGCATAGCGGTTAATTCATAAAATGCGTATATTAATGGTTCAACATTCGGGCAGGGGCGGCATGTACACTTATACCGATGCCTTGTGCAGAGGTTTGTGCGGAATTGGTGTGGAAGTCACTGTAGTTACAAGCTCTGCATGGCCTGACGGAGGAAAGCCTTATAAAGTCGAAAGGCTTTTTAAGGAGTTGGCCGCAAAACAAAATGAATTTTCGCGATTGCACTGGGCGGCAGACAGAATGTCTCGAAGCATGATTAATATTCTAAGGCGAAATAAATTCGCTCTTGACGGCAATTTTGATGCAGTGCATATACAGGGAGCAGGTTTGCCTCTGCTTGACCAGTTTTTTTTGAAAACTCTGGTAAAAAAACTGCCTGTTATTCTTACCGTTCACGATTGTGTATCACATTACGAGCGATTTGTCAGCAGAGATTCGTTTATGAGAAGAAACCTGCTGATTCCTGATCGTCTGATTGTTCATTATGAAAACGGAAAAAGGCAGTTAGAGGAGCTTTGGAAAATAGCCAGTGACAAAATTGATGTAATACCTCATGGAATTATCCCTGTCGATAATCAGCCTCAGTTGGCGGATGCTCGCAATAAATTAGGTTTGCCTTTGGATAAAAAGATTTTGCTTTTTTTCGGAAGTATCAGGCCGAACAAAGGACTGGATGTTCTGCTTAAATCATTGCAGGATGTCGTCAGGCAGAATTCCGATGTTCTGCTTGTTATCGCGGGTGCTATGCCTCGCGGAATGAGTTTTCAGCCTTATTCTGATATTATAAAAGAATTGAATCTTTCAGAAAATGTAAAAACATTTATTAAATTTATTCCAGATGAAGATATAGATTATTTTCTGGGAGCTTGTGACATTGTTGTTTTGCCTTATGTGCAGTTCGAAGCGCAAAGCGGCGTGCTTCTTCGGGCATTTACACATAAAAAACCTGTCGTAGTAAGTGACATTGGGGCAATGGGTGAGATAGTTCGTTCAGAAAAAGTTGGTATAGCTGTTCCGCCGGGAAGCGAAGAATCCCTGACGTATGCGATAAATAATATTCTGAAAAATCCGCGTGATTATGAATCGCATTATACTGCTGAATTGGAAATGAAATACGGCTGGGAACATATCAGCAAACTGACTCTGCAATGCTGCGAAAAAGCAATCGCACAGAAAAAGAAATAATTCTAACATTAAAATGAAAATAACAAAAATTTTACGACTGATAATTTATTATTCTTTTGCGAGACATTTGCCCGCTTCAGACGGCAGATTTTTCAAATTCATCAGACCTGTACGGCGATGTATCACGAGAAAATTATTTAAACGCGCAGGCAAAAATATAAATATCGAAAAAGGCGCATATTTCGGTGACGGCTCACAAATCGAAATTAGCGACAATTCAGGAATAGGTATAAACTGCCGGGTTTGCGGCAATGTAACTATCGGTAATAATGTAATGATGGGGCCGGATGTTATTATTCTTACCAGGAAACACGAATTTGAAAAAACGGATATCCCGATGATTGAACAGGGACGTGCACCTGAAATGCCTGTAACAATAGGAGACGATGTCTGGATAGGAACAAGAAGTATTATCCTTCCCGGTGTTTCTATCGGCACAGGAGCGATTATTGGTGCTGGTTCAATAGTCACAAAAGATGTACCTGATTACGCGATAGCTTGCGGCAATCCCGCTCAGGTTAAGAAGTATAGAAAAGATAAAAACGAGCAGTAAAAAAATGCGCATTTGTTTTATTTCAACCGGAACATTTTCTCATATTGGTCCTTATCTTGAATATTTCAGGCAGGCTGGTCACGATGTGTATTTTGTCTGTTTGTCACCAGGCCCGGAAAGGGACGTGCCTACATACGATACGGGATTTGGTAAAAAATATTCGCAAACGCAGGGCAAATGGAAATATCCGTTAAGTATGCTCAGGATGCGAAAAATAATTCGCAGTATCAAACCTGATATTATTCACGCGCATTACGCAACGAGTGGCGGACTGGCATCCCTGGTTTCAGGTTTTCATCCGGCTATAGTGACTGTACACGGAAGCGACTTAATAAACGGTATAAAGTCAATTGTCTGGCGACCTTTGCTGAAAAAAATATTTAACTATGCTGATTGTGTGAATGTGGTATCAAAAGAACTTGAAGAGATTGCTTTAAGTCTCGGCATAAGTAAAGAAAAAATCGAAGTTCTTACACTCGGCATTGATACAGAGAAATTTTCATTCACAAAGAGACCTGAACTTGCAAAAAAAACTGTTTTGAGGATGATTTGCACAAGAAGGATGGAGCGTGTCTTCGATCATTTGACAATTCTTAATGCCTTATCGATATTGAAAGAAAAGGGAATTGATTTTGAAATGACTTTTGCAGGCGATGGTTCATTGCTTGATGAAATGAAAAGGCAGGCAGATAATCTTGGATTAAGTGACAAGGTAAAATTTATCGGCATGATACCCAATAATGATTTGCCTGATTTGCTTGCTCGAAATGATATATATCTTTCAGCTTCATTGTGGGATGGAGCAAGCCTGTCGCTATTGGAAGCGATGGCTTCAGGATTGTTCCCGATAGTATCTGATATTAACGCAAATTCCGCCTGGATACAAAATGAATACAACGGATATTTACACAAAGTCGGCGATGCGAAAGATTTAGCTAACTGTGTTTTAAAATTACTTGTTAATCCCGAAATTATTCCAGCAGCGGCTGAACACAACAGGCAGAAAGTTTGTGAAAACGCCGACAGAAACACCAATATGAAAATTCTGGAATCAGTTTATAAAAAGCTGACTTCCAAATAATTATGCACATTCTTTACATACATCAGCATTTTGCGACACCTCAAGGCAGCACCGGAACGCGTTCTTACGAATTTGCACGGCGATGGATAAAGTCCGGCCATATAGTGACATTGATAACAGGCTGTTATGATATCGGCGGACTTGATTTAGCTAAAGGTCGAAAACAAGTAATCGATGGAATAAATGTTATTATTGTCGGAACGAAATACAGCAGCAGGCAGTCGTTTCTGCGAAGAATATTTTCTTTTCTTTCGTTTTCTTTTTTGTGCATTTGCGCAGGTATGCGAGTGAAAAATGTGGATATGATTTATGCGACCAGCACGCCAATAACAGTCGGGATTCCCGCGATAATTCTCAAATGGCTGAAACGTATTCCTTTTATTTTTGAAGTTCGTGACCAGTGGCCTGAAGTACCAATCGAGCTTGGAGTTATAAAAAACAGGGTAACAGCTCGTATGCTTTTATGGCTCGAAAGAACGATATACAAGCAAAGTCGCGCAATTGTCGCTCTTTCTCCCGGACAAGCTGGTGGTATTAAAAAGGTAACCGGTGATAAACGAATTGAAGTTATCCCTAATAGTTGTGACACAGACGTTTTCACACCTGAAATAGATGGTTCGCAAATTCGTGAAAGGTTCGGCTGGGCAAAGAAGCTTGTCCTGCTTCATTTCGGAGCGATGGGAAGAGTGAATAATCTGGAATTTGTACTCGCAGCGGCTGATAAGCTGGGGAACAATCCGGCTATTCATTTTGTATTGGCAGGTAACGGAAGTCAAAAAGAAACTCTTCGCGAAAAAATTGAGACTCTTAAATTGGAAAATGTTGAAATATTCGATGCTTTGCCCAAACATGAGCTTGCCGCTCTTACAGCCGCTTGTGATGTTTCCATAGTTACAATTGCTGATTATAAAATTCTGGAAGAAAACTCCGCGAACAAATTTTTCGATTCCTTAAGTGCAGGTAAACCTGTTTTGCTGAATTATTCAGGCTGGCAAAGAAAAATACTCGAAGAAAACAATGCCGGTTTTGGCTGTGATTTGTGCAATCTCGGACAGTTTATGGAGAAAATAAAATTTTTGGAAGCTCATAGAGATGAAATTAAACGGATGGGGCAAAACGCTCGGAAAGTCGCTTTGGAGAAATTTAGCCGCGATAAGCTGGCAGTGTCGGCATTAAAATTGATAGAACGAAAAACATAAAAAATAAGAATAATTTGCGAATTCGGATTCTAAAGCCATCAGTCAAACTGGTGGCTTTTTTTGTTGATGGAGTGATTGATGCATTTAGATTCATGATAGGAAAACAGAAACCGGCAAGTGAAAATGAACATATTTTAATAAAAGTATTATAATTCATTATTGCTTGACTATGTTTGAAAGAGGTTATAGGATAAGACAATGCCGAAAATAAATATAGAACAATTTTTAATTACATTAGCAGTTGTGCTTCCTTCGCTGACGGTTCATGAATTTGCTCATGCCTGGACGGCGTATAAATTTGGTGATGATACAGCCAAAAGAATGGGCAGGCTTACGCTTAATCCGATAGCTCATATAGATTTATTCGGTACTATTATTCTGCCTTTAATTGCACATTTCGGATATGCCAAACCTGTACCTGTAAATTTTTCAATTCTGACTCGCGGCCAGATGTTATTGGTAGCAATAGCAGGTCCACTCTCGAACTTATCTTTGGCGATTGTTCTGGCGATAGCTTTCCATGTTCTGCCGTTAAATGGAATACCTCTTGCCCAATACTTTTTATTAGTAGCCGTATTTCTAAACATCGTGTTCGCCGTTTTCAATCTTATTCCTATCCCGCCATTAGATGGTTCGAGGATAATATATGCAAGTCTGAAATCTGAGCAGGCTGTAAATATGTATAAGTACTTTTCAGGGTTTGGAATGATAGCATTTATTCTTTTGCTCGTATTTGGCGGATTTAGTATAATAATTTTACCGGTGGCGGATTTATTTTTCAAATTGTTTAGATTGCCTTTGTTATTTTGATATATAAAAGGAGTTATCATAGTGAGAAGAAAAAATATTAAATCTGGTTATTGTAATGATATGGTTTGTTTCCTTCGTTATAGGGGCGGCACATTAATCAATATTATTGTTGCAATTATTTTTTTCGGTCTCATAGGCTATGGAGTGTTATGGGTGATTAGACAGACCGGAGAAGCGGGGCAGGAATACGCTCAGGGAATGGTAAATACAACAAACAAGGCAACGGCAGCCGCATGTACCATGAATATGAGAACTATTTGGACAAGCATCCAGATGTACTCGATAACCAATGATGGATTGCCTGAATCGTTTGCGGAATTGGTTAGCGAGGTCGGTGATTCGCGTGTATTCCAGTGTCCCGAGCCGAACAGCCCGAAGTATGAATACATACCGGGGCAGACACTTAATTCACCTGGCGAAAACATACTTTTGTATGAACCTAAACCTGTTCATAGCGGCATGTGTAATGTTCTTAGAGTCAGCGGGGCTATTGAGCTGATTACGCCGGAAGAGCTTCAGGCAGCTCTTGAGCAAACAAAAGCGCATCTTAGAAGATAAAGCAGCCTTTAAAAATGTCATTGCGAGCATCGTACATGATTTACAGGATATATGCGAAAGAAACTTAGCTTTTTGGAATAATGGGTGGCATCCTCATCCTGATTTTTTTCAGGATGGGGATGGCGAACTCATGCCAAGCCATCTCCAAGCTGCGCTTGAAGCTGCCACCCGTCTTAACTTCTTAGGAGGACTGAAAGGACGAAGCAATCTCTGAGCTTACGATTTTGGATGGACGCACAGTCTTTTGGAAGGCGCGCAATGACAAAATATGAGTTCTCTGTGAATGATTACTATTTTTTACCCGAAGAATATTGCCATTAAAATACCTGCGCAGGCGATAAAGATTACAGGTCCGAAGAATCTAAGTATGATTTTCGGCAGTGGTGTCTCGAAATAGCTTGCTGAAAGTGCAAGGCACAGATGCACCGGAGTAAGGAGAAGGCCGCAAACGAGACCTGAAAAGGCAAGTGTTTCAAGCCCGATTAACGTATCCTGACCTGTCCCGATGTATGGCAGCAGGAATGGAAAAGTAATTGCTACTGTCGGCATAGTCAGGCCGGTTAAAAAAGCCACGAGAAAAGGGAGAAAGAATATAACGAAATTCTGCGGCACATTCATTTCAGTTAAAAAAGTCACCACTTGTTCTATTGCATTTCCTGCTTCGAGATTAATTTTAAACAGCAATGCTCCAAATATCAGCAGTGCGAAATCGAAGCTGAAACCCGATTTGAAAAATTCCGCCCAGCGTTTTGTTGGTACTTTATGGCAATATAGAAAAATCGGAATTGCTATTGCAAGCCCGACTGCGGGATGAATATTTGTTGCGGCGTAAAGTATCGCAACAAAAAGAATCGGCCAGAAGGCATGACCAAAATTAATCAGGTTATGGATAAACTGGGCGTGAGTATGTTTTTCCTTGCCCTTTGGCGGTATTCCGAAAAGCAGCAGAAAGACCACGCCGCTGACTATTCCGGTAAGAGATAAAGCGAGATTATGAGAAATCAAGGCAAAAGCGGAAATGCCCAACATATGCTGTATCAATGGAATCGAAGGGAACAGCGGCCAGACTGTTTCCCACTGATGACGGAAGAAATAATTTATCGCGGCTTGTCTTGACCTTTCCACACCGATATGGTCCCCAAGCTCGCGAACCATCGGAGCTGAAAGCATTATCCCGCCGGGTGTTGGGAGCATACCCATCATCATGGGAATTGCCGCAAGTGCGAAACGTCTGCTCCTGAACAAGCCGTGAAGCGCTGGCGAGAGTTTTTGAGAAACTCCGGTTTCCTGCATCACTATGCCAAGTACGTTCACTAACATCACAAGAGCGGTAAGCGATACGAACAGGTAGCCTGTAGTCTGGCTCAAGGGAACATCATTCCATTCGGTCACTATCGCATCCCAAAATTTTTCCGGTGTCACGCGCAGAAGTATTGCAAGCGCAAATGCTGAAATCATCATTGCTCTGCCGATTCTGACCTTAAAATGCAAAAGCGCTACAAGCAGCGCAAGTGCGAAAAACATGGATATTAGTGCGTACATATTTTACTTATTGATACGAATTCACAATTCTTTGTGGCGTGTTTTATAATATTTTTGTCTTTTTAATTTTTTTAAGTATTTCAAATCTTCTATGTCTTTTGGTCGTGCGGCGGCTTTTTTCATTGTTATAATGTCGTCCAGTGAAGCAATCCAGACATAAGTATTTCCAAATTTAGCTTTAATTTTATTTTTCCAGACTTGCTCGAATGTAATTCCGGTCACAACAGGATGAAAATCTGCTTCGACGAGATATTGGCGGAACAGGATTTTTTTGGTTAAAAGCTCCTCAATAGTTAAGTCTCTTATATCATACCCGAATTCTTTTAGAGCTTTAAAAGTTCTTTGAGCATTTTTCTTTTCAGGTTGAATAAAAATGTCAGTATCTAACGTCGCACGAGAATAGCCGTGAATAGGAAATGCAGTGGCTCCAATCAAGACAAATTTAACGCGGTTTTCTTTTAATAATTTGAGTAGTTTTTCTGTTTGCATATCGCTTTTTATTTAAGCTTCTTAATTGCTGTGTTTTTTCGAACATCAATTCAAATCGCTGGCGTGTTGTCAAAGACGCGAGATATTTCAGCTCGAATTCGATTTCCTTTTTTTCATCATGCTTGTCAAGTTTCAAAATAGCCATATATTTCTCATGTTTAAGCTGACTGATTAGATTTGTAGAATGGGTTTCTACCCCACCACTTATCTAAATTATTTCAAACACAGATTTTTTATTTCGACAGTATAACAGGAAAAACAGGTATAAAATATCAATACAAATCCTGTAATCCTGTCTATATATTCTGCCTACTGTCTTCTGTATTCTGTGTTCTGTTTATATGATTTTACCTGCGTTAGCCGCGCTTTTCAATAAAAAATGCCTTTCCATTTTTTCTTATTGACCTTTCGAGAAAAAACATTACTCTAATAGACAAAAGGAGTCAAAAGTTAAACTTATAGATACCTGAAAATCGGTAAAAGCTATGGTTATGTCTGAAAAAAGAAAGATGTTATACAAAATCGTGAGAAAAAGTCGAGAGATTCTTGTGCTGATCCACAAAACAATCCGAAATAAATGCCTGGATGGTCGGCAAGTCATTTAACCAGCAGGTTTTATTGCGCCTTTGGTGGAAAAGCCAACGGTGTTTAGTACGTTTTAATCTAATTAATGTTAGAGTGATAATAAAATGGACGAAATAGAAATAATAAAGCAGTTGATTTCTGAAACTGAAGAATCTATAAGATTCTTTTCATGTGGAAAAAAGCCCGATAGAGAACGATCTGTATGTACTGCCTTTCTGCGTTGTCTCGGCATTGGATTTAAAGTGTCAGATTTACATATTAATGAAACTGACCCTCCTGATATATATTTTAATGGGGCAAACTTTGAAATTAAAGAATATCTGGACGATAATCGAAGACGACATGAAGAGTATAAGAAATTATTAAAAAAACTCAAAACTGCTAAAAAGCTTTCTGATCTGAAAGAATCCTATAATCCTCCGCGGCCATTAACCATCAAGGAAGTTTGTGATAGGGTGACTAGCTTCATTGAGAAGTACGCAAGAAATTATAGTGAAAATCTCTGTTCAACATTAGATCTGATGGTCTACCTTAATTTAAATGGCTACCATCTCGATGATGAGGATATTCCTGTCGATTCATCAGGAATGATAAAACAAGGTTGGCGATCAGTCTCAATAGTGAGTAATTCTTTGGCATTCACTTTCTTTGCTTCTGAGAGTGCACCTGTCTTTTTAAGAAATGTAGTAGGTAAAATTAAAAATGAATGGAAAAAGTCTGGTCTTTTTGATTTAAGTTGACTTGTATCATTTAGCAAAACAAGTTAGCACGTGGTATGAGCATGCTTCTCTGATTTTTAGAAATTAGGACACAAAATATAATGCTAACCATAATATTAATTCTATTAATTATTTTAATTATTGACCTATTATCGGTGGAAAGTGATAGGAAACGAGATCATAGAGAAATTGTTACTCAAATCGAAGATTTGAATAATGAATTAAATAGCATTAGAAATGATTTAAAAAAGATTGGGAAGGACGTAGAAGAAATGAGTCTTACTGAATGCGAGAGAGAAAATCGAGCCTTTAACAATGCCCCAAATCTCGATATATCCTTTTTTGAAAAAATGGAAAAGGATCGGATAATAAACTTAATTAGTGGATCATGGTACTATCCAAGCGATGAAATATTTATTAATAGATTTCAATATAAACATGATCATGTTGATAAAGAAAATAAAACAGAATTCGGTTGGGAAGTTTATGGCTTTCAAAGATTTTTAGCTTGCGACGAATGGACACCTTGTACTTTTTTTGCAAATGAAAAAGAATGTATGACTTTAAGTTGCGAAGGAACAATTAAAAAATCAATATAATAAAGCTCTAAAAAAGAAATCCATTTGATGCCCCATAGCCACATTTGATTTAAAGTGTCACAATCATCACAAAGAGTCTTCCTGTTAAAATTTATTAAAACTAAATAGTTCGGTTATGTCTGATCTGGAATTATTAAAGTTCTTTTTTAAGTTCCTCGGCTTTCTGGATCAGGTCTTCTCTGTTTAATTCTTTCTTTTCTGTCAGCTCGAAAGTCCATTCATAGGAATCGACAATTCTTGCAGGCCAGAGGACTTCCGCAAAGAAATCGAATGGGAAATGGTCGTACCAGGGACCTTTTAACATTTGGTGGGTGTTTAATGTTTCATAACCATCTTTGTTTAATCTGACATAATAATCGCCGTACCAGTTGAATGAAACTGTAACAGGAGATTGCCCGATTTGCTCATCGTTTAACGCGACCATCGCACCCTGCGGCGAAGTATTGATTGTAAGCTCGCGTTCGACGCAGCCGCTGAATATCGCTGAAAAGATTATTCCTGAAATACCTAAAAGCAGCACATAATATTTTTTCATTATAAAATCCTTTTAAATCGTGTCGCGGGCATCTTGCCCGCATACCAGACAATCCGGCGGCCTACCTAAGAGCCGTAACCAATTTTTTGACACAGATTTCACTGATGAACACAGATTTTTATTATTTTGACAGGATTAACAGGATAACAAAGATAATATTGTATTCCAATAATCCTGTAATCCTGTAATCCTGTTTATATATTCTGTCTTCTGTCTTTTGTGTCCTGTATCCTAATCTTCAATCGCCCCGATTTTACATTCAATACCCGATCCTTACAATAAAAAAAGCCTTACTCATCTTTTCTTATTGACCTTTCGATAAAAAACGATATTTTATAACCAGAAGCAGTCAGACGTAAAAACTTTATATAATCTTACAATTACCAAAGGTGTTCACAAGCCAAGCGTTTCTTTAGGAAACATTCTTGGGTAAGCATCTAAAAGGAAACAATATGATACATAGTTAATAGTCGTCAACTTTTAGGAGATAGCGATGACAACAGAAGAAATTGCTTTAAAAATTGAGGAAGCAGGGAAGCGAAATAAGAAAACTACAATGTTTCATTTCCTTTCACTGTTTTACGCTGATGAATTTAGAGAGTATGATGCAGTACAATTTTGTAGAGATGTTGGGATGCGAGATTCATTTGCTACTGAGTTTCGTAAAATGTTCAGCCTTTCACAAATGATCAAAGATGAGGGATATATAATAAAAAAATAAAAATTTCAATGTTAAATAAGTGGCTCAAGAAATACGAATATACCTCATGCATTCCATTAACATACGATTATATATAGTGTTCATAATTAGATATCCAGAAAATATAAAATAAGCTTAATAAATATGTGTCACAAAAAAGATTATGTGATATTATATTTCCATATATGAATAAAAATGCCTTTTTGACACCATAGCTTGACGTCGTAAATATTAAGACCGTAAAGAAAATTATTGAAAAGGTATCTTATAAATTGATATAAACGGTATTAGGATTTTTATATGGATCAATATAAATAGTGTTGGGTGTTTTTTTACAAAACATAAATCTTGAAAAACACACGGAGAATTTCAATTGAATATTTATGAAATTGATTGGCGACTGTCTTCAACTCGACAAGTTTTTCAGGCTATATCCGACTCGTTGAAAAATTTGGAGAAAATTATTTTAGATGATTCACGGGAAGAGTATGAAAGAGAAGACGCTCTGGAACACGCAGAGAACTTACTGGGTATTGCTTTTGTGACAGCGCAAACTTATATTGCTGGAACTGTATCAGATATAAATCAATTTGCAAAAGTTGAAAGCAGGCTAACCAAAGACCATTTACTAAAAGGGTATGGTGAAAAAATAGCCGAGAAAACAATTACGAGTTTAGAGCTCTGTGACGCTCTTGCAAATTACTACAAACATCACGACGAATGGGAAAGTTGGTCAGCGGTTGGTCGTCGGAAAAAAACCGTTGCAACACTTCAAGCCGTAGGAATAATAGAGTCTGATTCGTATCCTTGCATAAAAGCCGCAGAGATGTTGTGGTTAAATACTAAAAGTTTGGAGTCTCTGCTTTCATTAGTCAAAAGTTGGCGTGAAGCAGTATTCACGGCTTATAAAAATTGAGAACCGAAATTCTTTGAAAGTTGATAAAATCTTAACGGGGGAAATTAAAGTTGTGCGTTACAATTTAAATATTCAGATTTTTCTTTGCGTCTTTGCGGGAAAAATATTTTTTATAACTTAATCTACAGATAAACATGCTTCGGCATCTTCGTAAATATTAGTAAGAAGCTCTTCAAACGAATCGCCCTGGGTAACGCAGCCGGGAATAGCGGGGATTTCCGCCCAGTATCCTCCTTCTTCCGCTTTGTGTACGATTGATATTTTTGCCTGATATAAAGCCATTTTCAGGCTGGAAAGTTCAAAATCATTGACAATAACACTTTTGGATTGTAAGGTAGTGGATGGTTTATTAAATAAGAATACAGAATACAGAATACAGGAGAAGTTGAAGTTTCCATTTTTATTAGATTCTTCGACAGGCTCAGAATGACAGAGTCGTGGTACTAAATAATCAGTGTAAATCAGGTGTTAATCCGTGTCAGAAAAAAACAGTGTTAATCTGTGTTTAAAATGGTTGGTTTTTTATTATGAAAATATCTTTAAATTGGCTGAATGATTATATCGAGACAGGTCTTAGTGCGGAACAAATAGCTGAAATACTCAGCGATTTAGGTTTTCCCTGCGAGGGAATCGAAAAGCTCGATGACGATACCGTTGTTGATATTGAAGTAACCAGCAATCGCGGCGATTGTCTTGGTTATATCGGGGTTGCGCGCGAGCTTGCAGTATCGACCGGGAAAGAGTTGAAAATCCCCGCCGTAAAGCTGGATGAATCCGGCACGGACGTCACGAAACTGGCTTCTGTTGAAATTCGGGAGCCTGAATTATGCGGCAGATATACCGCCCGGATTGTCGAAGGAGTAAAAATTGGTCCATCTCCCGACTGGATTGTCAGGAGGCTCGAAGCGGCGGGAATGCGGAGCGTTAATAATGTTGTCGATGCGACCAATTACGCGATGTTGGAAACAGGCCAGCCCCCGCACGCTTTCGATTATGATAAATTGAAACAGGGAAAAATCATTGTGCGTAAAGCCATTGCCGGTGAGCGTATAGTAAGCATAGACGGCTCGAAGTGCGACTTGAATCCCGATATGCTGGTAATTGCGGATGCAGAAAGTCCCGTTGCTATTGCAGGCGTGATGGGCGGACTTGCGAGCGAGGTTGATGGATCTACGACAAAAATTTTGCTGGAAGATGCATGGTTCGACCCGGTTATCGTTCGTACAACCGCGCGAAAATTGAGCCTGCCGTCAGAAGCATCTTTCAGGTTCGCACGCATAGTCGATATCGAAAAAGTTGACTGGGCTTCGCAGCGAACATGTCAGTTGATAACTCAATTGGCGGGCGGAAAAGTTGCCAGAGGTGTTGTCGATGTATATCCGAAGAAACAGCCTGTTCTAAAAGTAAATATGCGGCTGGCACGCTTAAAGAAACTCCTTGGAATCGAAATTCCTCGTGAAGACGTTTTAAGAATTCTTGGCGCGCTGAAGTTCGAGCCAAGACTTGAAAACGATACGGCAGCATGTACAGTTCCTTCGTGGCGCAGCGATGTCGATCGCGAAGTTGACTTAATCGAAGAAATCGCAAGGGTGTATGGCTATCATAAAGTACACACCGAGAAAAAAATCCAAATAGAAGTGACTCCAGTCAATGCCAGGCAAAAGCTGACCGATTCAGTCGTGACATATCTGAACGCCTGCGGTTTTTACGAGACGATAAACGTGAGCTTTACCGATAATTCCGTTGCAGGGCTTTTCAATGAGCCTGATGCCGCTTTTCTTTCAGTCAAAGACGAATCGAGGAAAAGCGCTAATATGCTTCGTCAAACGCTTATAGGCTCTCTGATGGGCGTTCTACAGACAAACGTAAATGCAAAAAATCTGCCATGCAGGATATTTGAAATTGCCGGTACTTTTGTCCCTGTTGCCGGTAAGAGTGACGGATTGCCTGTTGAGAAAACGAAGCTCGCTTTGGTTTGCGATGGAGATTTGCGCGAGTTATCAGGTGTGATAGAAGGGCTCATAAGAAATATCAGCAGGGATGCGAATGTTGAATTCAAACCGGCGGATTTGAAATGGGCACAGACCGGCGCTCAGATTATGGTTAATTCACAAACGATAGGTACAGCAGGAGTGGCTGGTTCAAGCATAAAAGAGAAATTCGATTTCAAGGAAATCACTTCCTGCGCCGCTGAAATTGATTTTGAATTTTTGCTGCAATTGGACAGGGGCCTGTTGAAAGTAAAACCGATTCCCAGATTTCCGGCGATACAGAGAGATTTATCTATTATAGTCGATGAGCAAGTTCCCTGGTCTGAAATTGTAAAGGCTGTACAGAAAAAGGCTTCTTTGGAACTTGAGCAGGTAAATTTCACTGACATTTATCGGGGTAAAGGCATACCTTCAGACAGGAAAAGCGTTACATTGTCACTGCAATTCAGAGATGAGGACGGCACGCTAACTCATGAAACTGTCGATGCTTTCCAGAAAGAAATTGTTCAAAGCCTCGCTGAGTCTGTTGCAGCAGTCCTGCGTGATTCCTAAATCATTTTGATTCGGGGATTTTGATACTCAGGTTTAGGTTTATGAATGAATGAAATACTTAATTTTCTATTTAATTTTGTTTTGCGCAGGCTGCTCTTCTGTTCCGAAGGTCGGAGGTCTTGACTTTCATATAGGCAGTCACGAACATGGATTATGGTATGACAGTGATGATAAAAATTATCAGCCGGACGGTTTTGGAATTAAACTTTCAATTCTTTGGGGAAAACTTGTAACACCTGTTGATAAATGGGGCCAGAATGCCTGGCAGGGCGATAAGCCTTCTTTTGTGCTGCGCAGCCCTTTTTTTATATTCCCTTATTTTTCCATGTCTTTAGGAAAATGTGGTTTATATGTTGGCGCAAAACCTTATGATGTTTATGCTCCGAAACATACATCTGATGACAGGTACGGCTTGTGGTGGAAAGACGAGATTGGCACAGAAGATAATCCGGCGGAGTTTCTGTGTTTAACAGCAAGCATGAGGCGTACACGCTGGAAATGAATAAAGAGCCATGCACAAACGTAAAGCAATTCAGAATTCTCTTAAAGAGTACAATCTAAAGCATATTGATGAATTCAAAATGAATAAATTTTTAAAAAAGTTTTTTTATGTGTTTTTTTTGGTATAATACTAATATAATGAATAATTAATTTTGATTATAAAATGATTTGAGTTCATTTTGTTGTTTTAGCTTTAAGGAGGCTGATTATGAAGCGGTCATTTTACTTATCAAAAAGATGTGGTTTTACCTTGATAGAATTGCTTGTGGTTATTGCGATTATCGCGGTTTTGTTAGGGATATTGATGCCGGCCCTGCAAAAAGTACGTAAGCAGGCATATCAGGTTACCTGTCAAAGCAACCTGCGTCAGATAGGCGTAGGGGCAAATATGTATGCCGAGAGCAATGACTATTTAGTGCCTCGAGGCCTTATATATGCCCAGACTGATCCGCCATGGTTCGAGTCTTTCATGCCGTACCTTTCTCAAAAGCCTATTGACAATGATTATCGCAATGTCAAAATCTATCGCTGTCCGGGTTATCCCAATAAGCAGCAGACGATTTGTTATGTAATTAATGGCTGGGGATTTACGAATGCAAAGGATACGACAGGTTATCAGCTTGGAACGCCGACTAAGATAACGACGTTAAAACATACGTCAAAGTCGATATACCTTACTGACTATGAAGATGGCAGTTGGATACCGATTATTACCAACGCAGCACAGCAGGAAGTTGAATCCTGTGACGTTCGCCAGCAATCTGATTTGGCATATTTAGCCGACGGCACTTTAAGTACAACCAGGCGAGTTCCCCTTAATCGCCATGCAAGGGGCAGCAATATACTTTATTTTGACTGGAGCGTCGGGCATCTTGAGGCGCAAGAGATTGTAAGGGACCTGTGGCGAACTTACTAAAATATTCCTTTTAATGTGTCATAATAAAAAATAAGACATTTATTCCCAATGGGTATGCCTGTGACTCGGAGAAAGTATGGAAAAACCATTCATTTTCGCCTTCACGTTCCCATCCGTCTCCTGTGTCGGTGTTCAGACTCATAAGAACCATTATCCTGTCATTGTTGTCATTAATAGCTATATAATGCGGATTCCACCTGAGGAGCTATATATAACTCGTACAAAAGTGAATAAATCAGAAGAAAATTCCTGATCTATCTCCCATCCAGACAAGCTGCTTTCAGTGAAAAAAGTTTGTCTTGAAGGGCTTCGGCTGAAGTTTTGTACATTACGGCTGCTTCTGGCGGTTGGCGCCTGTATCCTGCCGGACCTGCCGCCTCTGTTGGTTTGCGCTAAAACCATAAATGTTCCCGCACAGGCTGCCACGGTAAAAATAATACAAAAAATGAATTTTTTCACTGTGTAACCTCCTGTACAGATGACTACTTTATATAAAATCAACATTTGTTAGACGTTTCTGAGGCTATTGGTATTGCTTTAAAAAGGAAAAATATTCTTCTAATGTATCGTATGTATTGATAATAATAAAAATTGTAACTATCTTGAAAAAAATGGCCGGCCATTAACATATTTTGGACCGAGAGTTAGGGTGGGCTTGAAAGATCAAACCATGACCGGCCAAGTCGTTATATAAAAGCAACTTGTAACTCTTCCTTTCTTGTTTATCGACAATAGAGCTATCGGGTATTCACTTTAAATACTTAGATTGCAAAGATTTTAGGCATATCGTCAAGTGTGATAACTATTATTTGTTAAAAAAGCCCCTGCGTGCGGAGGGAGAGGAAAAAGCGAGATATATCACAGGGGCTTGAGGACAATTTTATCGGTTCAGAACATAGTATTTCATACCGTATAATGCAATAACATGGCAAGAGGTTAAATCGCCAAATCTAACTGATGTTTTTACTCCTGATATTTCATCATCATTTGTGTCATGTGTTCCTGAGCTTTTTGGACTTGCGGATCATTCATATAACTCATCATCTTCATCATAGAGCTTGCATACTTTTTGCTTGTTGCTGTTGCCTTCTCCTGCAAATCCTTAAGTTCTTCCGGGTAATTATTCGTGTTATTTAGTTCAGGGTATTTGTCCTTTATCTCTTTCATTTTCGGTAAGAGCTTTTCCATTTTGTCGGTATAACGGTTTATAGCTTCGGCAACATCACCGGCATTGGCTGCTTTATCGAGTTTTGTCGCCATCTCGTCCATAGCATTGATATAATCATTAGTAACTTTTTTAGCATCCGCATATTTTTTGCCGCCGCAGCCGTTCAAAAGGAACATTGACACAAAAATACATAAAACCGGGATTAAACCATGTGTTTTCACTTTTTTCTCCTTTTAAAAAACAATATGAGTTCTGCAAAATCGAAGTAAGACATATATTGTATGAAGAAAATCGGTTTAAAAGATTTTCTTCATACAATTTGCCGCTTTGCTTATGTCATTGCGAGGAGCGCAGCGACGAAGCAATCTAAATCATACGGTTTGGATTGCCGCGCCGTCTTCCGGACGGCTCACAATGACAAAAACACAAGCAATTTTTTCTTTCTTAAAGTATGCCTAACTTCAATTTTGCAGAATCCTTAAATTCACCAATCTTTTTTATTTATAAATTCTATCGCCGAATTTCGAAAAAAATAGCTTTTTTAAGATAATTTTTATTTTTTTTGTATTTTTTAGTCAACATTTCGGTATTGGCATATGCCTTATTTATAGTGATAGTGTTTGATTTTTATATTTTTTATTATTTTTGGGCCTTTTGGCGGCATAATTTGCCGCGGGCAGCGATTACAGACCAGCTTACAAAAAATCTGACTTTTTTGGGAATCGGAATGTTTCAGAACTGGCACACGTTCAAAATTAAATACGCCCGAGAGGATTCGGACCTCTGACCTACGGATTAGAAATCCGTTGCTCTATCCAGCTGAGCTACGGGCGCTTATAGTCTAAACCTTTGTATTATAGCTGCTTCCAGGTAAATCTGTCAATCATCTTTCATTATTTCATTGACATTTGGATCATTTAATGACTTCAGAAATTCAGAATAACTTGCAAAATATTAATGATTTAAAGAAATTTTAGAAATCCGCTGCTCTGTATAATTGAGCTGTGGACGCCTATGGTGTAATCATGTGGCTTAACGATCTTGCGAGGAAATATTTTAAAAACTTTGTAAGTTGTAAGCTAAGAGATTTTTCAGTAGTGAATGGTCCTATAAATGTCCCATGCTTTAAATAAAATCCTGTCAAAAACAAAATTCTTATTTTTGATGAGAGCAATTGAAACTTCTCGTTCATCTATTTCTTTGAGAATTAGGCATTTTAGGCACATCCGAAGAAATAATCTTTTTCGATTTTTTTAAACATTATGGTGTTATTGTTAGAAAAATCGGTATAATATTCACCAGATGTTTTCCGCATATAGTATGCCAAAACGTATAGTCGCGTATATTTATTCGTTGACAAAATAGGTAAAATATAGTATCATGTTGATTAATAATAAAATCGATGGGGTTTTGGTGAGAAGGAAAATTCATCTTGGGGTACAATTTCGCCTATATAAAAAGTCTGAATGCGCTTGATTATTTTAAAACCCATCAGCGAATGTCTATTTGGAGCTGTATTATCGGAAAGTGTAGCAATTTCTGCGAGCAGCTTACGGGGACGGAGTCTAAACTTATTTTCTTATTAAAACAGTAATCTAAGGCTTTACAGGATGATTTGGTACTCTAACAAAAAAGTTGAAAGTTCAATGGGGAACATAACAGGGTGAAAACATATTTAGCAGTATATTTTGGTACAGTCGTGACAGCGATTTTTCTTGTGCCGATTGTTTCGCGATTAGCCAAGAGGTTTCATGTAGTTGATGTACCCGGCCTGCGAAAAATACATCGGTGGCCTATCCCTCGCATAGGGGGAATTGCATTTGTGATATCAACACTTGTTTTAATTATACCTGTCTTCTTTTTAAATAATGATATTAGTCAGGCTTTTCGTGATGAGCAGACAAAATATATAGCATTTCTGGCAGGAGCAGTTTTCCTGTTTATTATCGGTCTGATTGATGATTTGCATTCTTTGAGAGGTTATATCAAGCTGTTCTGTCTCGTGATAGCTTCTTTAGCGATATGTGCATCTGGTGCAACGATAGAATCCATTTCATTTGGCAGTGACTTTACGCTTGAAACCGGCTGGGCGGCATGGCCTCTTACCGTATTCTGGATAATAATGATTACGGTAGGTATTGTCCTTATAGACGGATTGGATGGTCTTGCAGCCGGAATCGGGGCTTTTGCCTGCGGAACAATTTTTCTTATGTCTCTTAGTACCGGCCAGACGGCTATATCTGTGTTGATGCTGGCGATGCTGGGCAGCATTACAGGATTCCTGCTTTTTAATTTCTATCCTGCCAAGATATTTATGGGTGAATGCGGTGCTTTGTTCCTTGGGTTCATGATAGGAGCCGCAAGCATATTGTATCAGGCAAAGACTTCTGCACTGACAGGATTAGCAATTCCATTTCTTGTAATGGGTTTGCCAATTCTTGATACCGCTTATATTATCATTTCTCGCAGTATTTTCGAGAGACGCTCCATGTTTGCCCCTGACCGCAATCATTTACATCATCGTCTATTGGACCTTGGCCTGCAGCATCGAACTGTAGTAATAGTTCTCTATGCTGTTACGGCCATAAACACCAGTATAGGTGTGTTTATTCTAACTACCGAGGGCAAATGGTCGATAGGATTAATGATGGGCGGGCTGCTGTTTCTGTTCTCATTGTTTGCATGTCTGCATAGCGGGCGTTATCGTAAAATGCTGCTGACGTTAAAACACAATCGGAATCTTGCACGTCAGGCGAGAAAAGAAATGTATAATTTTGAGAATGCCCAGCTAAGAATGAGGGAATCTAAGTCTTTCAAAACATGGTGGGAAACAATTTGTTTCATGGGCGAACAAATGCGTTTTCAAAAAATAGGATTATGGCGCTATCACGACGGCGAATACACCATAAGTTCCGAATGGGAATTAATCCAAAACAATTCAGCGACCGGAAAAATGTTAAGACTTGCTTTACCGTTAAATATTGCATCAGGCTGGGAACTCAGAGCTTATATATGTGCGGATACAGAAGACTCTCTTGAGTTAAGCGGCCGCAAGGTTATGCTTCTATCGCGTCTTATAGATGAATTTCCCCTGCCGGAACCTGAGGAAGGAGACGGAAGTCAAACATATACTTCTACAATTGAAGAATCGAAGAACAAGCGGGATTTGCAGTTGCTCGCAAAGGTGCCGGAACCTGTTAGTATAATGGATATTCCTATAACACCATTCGAATCATGTAATCAGGTTCTCGATTGCGTCGAAGAAATAATTAAAATGAACTTGAAAGCCTTATGTGTAGCAATAAATCCTCTTAAAATATATAAGGCATGGAATAAAGCTGATTTATTGAGCATTCTTAGGCAGACTGATATATGTATCTGCGACGGTATTGGTGTATCTATTGCATCAAGAATACTTCATGGGCGAAGTATAAAAAGATGTACCGGCTGCGATTTGTTCTTTGAACTTGTATCCCTGGCATCTTGTAAAGGCTGGGGCATTTTTATGCTTGGGGCAAGCGCGGAATCCAATGCTGCCGCACGTTCAAACCTTCAGAATATATACCCTGACCTGAAAATAGCGGGCTGGCAGGATGGATATTTTGATAATTCGGAATCTGTAATTGAAAAGATAAATTCCAGTCAGGCAAAAATAATTTTTGTGGCGATGGGTTCACCGAAACAGGAATACTGGATGTGGCAGCACATGAAATCTATGAATGTGAACTTTTGTATGGGTGTAGGCGGAAGCTTTGATGTTGCAGCCGGAAATCTCAACAGGGCGCCCAAGATATTTCGTAAAACCGGGACTGAATTTTTATTTCGACTTGCAAAGGAACCGCAAAAAAGATGGAAAATGCAAAAAGACCTTTTTCCATATTTTATCCAGATAATCGGAAGAAAACTGGTTGATTTCTTTATGATTACTGATGATAGCCAAAATCAAACCAAGCGATAGAAATATCTTTTAAAAAAATCATTTAGAATTAATAAAATATTGTTTTACATGTTGTGAGCTATTTGAAAAAAGATGGTGAGCAGCCACAGAAGTTCTAAAATGAGGTGAGGATTGAGTAATATAGATAAAAATGAAGAAAATTTTGCGGGAAACGGATTGCCGTATAATTCTGATCCGATAATCCAGGCACGGGACGAATCAGGTAAAAAAAGTGAGAATATTGAACCAGTTGAAGCAGTATTAAGCACAAAAAGGCCAATACCTCTGTCCGAAATGTCGTTACTTCCAGGTCAATTCATGGGTGCTCGAGATTATGCGCAAACAGCCCGTTCGGGAAATTACCTCATAACATCAATGTTTCACTTTAAATGGACAATTCTGCTGGTTTTTATTGTCATAGCGGTTCCACTGCTTGCCGTTATTTGGACACAGATTATACCGAAGTACCAGGCCAGAGCGGAAATACGAGTGCGTCCTATTATTCCGTTTCTCGTCTTTAAGTCAGAAAATAGCGGAATGATTCCATTATATACCTCGTTCATGAATACGCAGGTTTCCATTATCAGGAGTCCGACAGTTCTTCAGCGTGTCCTGGAAAAGCAGGAAATTCGGGATACTCACTGGCTTAAGATGCCTCATGAATCTTTCCTGTCGAAGCTGCGCGGAAATAAAATGACCACTATGGAGAGACTGAGAGACAATCTTTCTGTAAGGCCGCGAAATCAAACAGAAATAATCGATGTCTCGTTTTTGGCTTTCGATGCTGAAGAAGCAAAAATTATTATAAACGCTGTTTTGGATGAGTATCGTTATTATATTAAAAATGAGTCTGATGTAACTGAAAGAATACTTTTTGACCAACTGCAAGAGGAGCACAATTCTCTGAAAAATGAGATACTTGGACAGGAGAAGGCTATTCAACAACGCCTTAATTTATTAGGCACAAGCAGTCCTCAGGAACTTGTTGCAAGCAAGAGGCTTAACATAGAACAGATACAGCAGCAATTGAGTGAGGTTGAGCAAAGCATCGCGATTTTGGACTGGGAACGCAAAAAGATAGAAGAATTAGTAATAACGGATCAGAATGGTGATAGTAATGATACATCAAAAGATTCAGCAATGCAGCGGCATTATTACGAGGATGCCGAATGGCGATCGCTAGATATTGAAATTCGGACAATGAAACATCAGATTAAATTCAGCATATTTACTGAAAATCATCCTGAGATGATTAAACTGCAGGGGAATTTAAAGTTTGCGGAAGAAATGCTTCAACTGCATGAGTCTCGTCTTGATGAGCAGTGGAAAAACAGGCCGAATACTATAACGGGATCAGGCGGAGAAACGCTTCTGAGTTATGAGGAACAGTTGAAAAATATTGATTATCGGAAGGAACTTGCAGAAGAGCGAAAGAAGAATTTAGATGAAAACTTAAAGAAACAACGGGAAGAGTTCGAGAAGGTTTTTGAAAGTGCTCAGTCGCTCGAAAGGGAAACTAATGATTTAGCGTATAAGCGCCAGTTGTTCGATGTGGTACGGCAGCGTTTAGATCAGAAGAACATGGAGCGAAATGTGCCGGGATCGATTGAAGTGCTGACACAGGCTTTTGCTTCGTCTCAATACTATAACGATCGAAGAGCAGTGTTCTCGATGATGGTTTTATGCCTGGCTTTTGGCATCGGGTGTGCCGCGGCTTTTCTTAGAGCCAGTATGAATCAGGTTATATATTCTTCTGCCGACATGCCTCTTCCGACAAGAATTCCCAACCTTGGGTCAGTGCCTCTGATTCGTCTGAAAAATTCTATAGGAAAAGCGCTGGGTGAAGAAATAGAAATGAATCAAATTCTTTTATTCGAGTCTGTTCGTGTTATAAGAACAAAACTTTTGTCGCAGCTTGACTCGGAAAACAGTTCCACAGTTCTTATATCCAGCTCTACTGCGGGGACCGGAAAATCAAGTTTTACAAAAATATTAGGCAAGTGTATGGCCAAGACCGGCAAAAAGGTTCTTATGATAGATGTGGATTTTTATAAGACGACATTATCAAAACGGTTCGGTCTGGCCGATAAGCCCGGCATTCTAAATTATTTAAACTCAAAATCTTTGGATTTAAACTGTATTTATCAAACGGAAATGCAGAACCTTAGTGTCATGCCTGCTGGCAGGCATGATCGCAACAGGATTTTTTTCGAGGGAATAGACAATGGATTTTTCACGACCTATCTCGACGAGTTGCGCAAGCATTATTCAATAATAATTCTGGACGGCTCTCCTGTTTTGCCGCGAGCGGACACTGCAATAATGTCTCGCAATGTCAATGGTATTATCATGGTTGAGAGGGAACTTGTATCGCGTCGCGAGAACCTGATTAATTCAATCGAACGAATTAATTCTTCCGGCGGGTATATATGGGGTGTTGTTTTCGTTGGTTCTGGTGGTTATGAAAAATATGATTATGATTACAATGTCCCATCATGAACCATCAAATCATAGTCTTCAAATAGACTTATTAATAAGAGTTTTGCAAAAATGAGAAAAGGCATATATTATTTAAGAAAATCGCTAAACGATTTTCTTAAAATAATAAATTACCACCTGCATAACTCTTTAATAAGCAATATTTTATGTTTAGAAAGAAAAAATTAGGAAATAAATTTTTTCTTTCCAAAGTATGCCTTTTCTCATTTTTGCAAAAGTTCAGTTATTAAGCCATATTAGTCTTGAGTCTCTCAAGTTTATCTGAAATTCACAAATTTGAAAAGAAATATTTGGTCCCTGAAAACAGGGAGCTGCGTTGATATATTTAGTTCATAGCCTTGATTATGAATTGTTTGGTAATGGTTCCGGCGATGTCCGACGTGACATGATTGAGCCTACAAATCGCTTATTGGCTATTTGTAACAAACATAATGCCAAAGTCACTATTATGTTTGAAGCGGGGGCTTATTGGGCTATGAAAAGAGCTGAAGAATTAGGCACGTTTCAAATAGACTACTCACCTTCACGGGAGATTGAAGCACAAATACAATTTGCAGTTAAATATGGACATGATGTTCAACTGCATCTGCATCCCTGGTGGATTGGAGCAGCATTTCAGGCTGGACGCTGGAACTTAAATCCAAATTGTGTCCGAATTAGTGACTTGCCGAATGGCATTGGTTCTGATGATGATGTGTTTTCTGTTATTGGTGTGTTATCCAGGGGCAAACGTACTTTGGAAGGCATGATTTGTCCGTCTCGACCGGATTATAAATGTCTTGTTTATCGTGCAGGCGCTTTTTGCGGGCAACCGTCTAAAGATTTGATCTTAGGTATGAAAAAAGCCGGTTTGGCGGCGGATTCATCTGTTGTAAAAGGTCTTTATGAAAAGCTGCCGGTAACTACTGATTATCGACAAGCTGAATCTACAACACAATATTGGTGGACAAGTGAAGATGATATTAGTCAAGCCGGAATTAAGGGTGAACACATAATAGAATTTCAAGTGTGTTCAGAAATGCAGCCTTACCTGTATAATTTTAAGTGGACTAAATTGCATACGAGCATTAAGAGAAAATTAGTTGAAAGAGCAAATACACATGGCTATGGCATGACGCAGGCAAGATTTAGTTCCATGCCTGTTGGACGGATTTTAAGAGAGCTGTTCACTATGTATCCTTTTAAATATGATTTTTGCAAATTAGGGTACGGTGATATGATTCGCAGATTGAAGCGATTAATATCGGACGACCAAAAGACTGCAAATGGTTTTGGCACTCCGGTTGTGATGATAGGGCATAGTAAAGATTTCTGGAATGACCGGAATCTTGATAAATTTCTGGGATTTATCAATGATAACCATAAGGAAAAAGTGTGTTTCAGCACGTTAGGTGATTTAACGCGCATGATTATAAATAGAGATATTCAATCAGATAATACGCAAACCAGATGACTATCATCTCAATCTGACTGATTTTTTAAGTCATTTCGAGCATATATGAACAATATCTCAACAAAAACAGGTAATATCTGCGATACGGATACATAATTATCTTTTACGTTAAATGCTTCAGGAAAAAGTTAATAGCTGTTTAGATCAAATATCGTCTTATATTGAATCATGTGACTACGCCGGATATGATCCATATGATGTTATGGAGAGTCCATTTATTAAACGTGTCGGAGCCAACAGTAAATGGATAAGAATAACAGCAACACAGTTAAACAGGCGGTCTCCGATTAATTTCAGACCATTACTCGGAATCCCAAAAGGTCATAATCCGAAAGGCATAGGTCTTTTCCTCTGGGGTTATGCTAAACTGTTCACTATTAAGAAAGAAAGAAAATATCTTGATAGAATTTATTATTTATTGGAAAAATTAAAACAGATGAAGAGCCGGGGATACTCAGGCAACTGCTGGGGATATAATTTTGACTGGCAGTCACGAACTTTTTTACGACCGAAATGGACACCTACGATTGTTAATACATCATTTATAGGTCATGCGCTGCTGGACACGTATGAATTTACCGGAATATCGACTGCCCTTGATATGGCAGTACCTGTAAAGGATTTTATTCTTGGTGATTTAAACCGCATAAAAAAAGGCGACGCCTTTTGTTTCAGTTATACACCTCTGGATACAGATGCCGTTCATAATGCTAATCTTCTGGGGGCTTCAATTCTTGCCCGCTTAACAAGGTATTGTCCTGATGTGTGTTTGAAAGATACTGTATTAAAAAGTATGGATTATTCAATGCAATGTCAGCACGATGACGGATCGTGGTTTTATGCTGATACTAATATTCAGGGCTGGAAAGATTCTTTTCATACCGGTTTTAATCTTCAGGCAATCAGATATATTATGGACTCAGGGATAGGATTAGAATACAAGGCGGCTTATAATAAAGGAGTTGAATATTATGCAAAGAATTTTTTTCTTAAAGACGGGACATCTAAATATTATCATGACCGGGTATATCCGATAGATATTCATTCTCCGGCGCAGGCAATTGTTTTTTTCTGCCGTGAAGGCTCTCAATATAAAAAAATGACAGAAAAAGTTATCAATTGGATGCTTGATAAGATGTATAGCGGAAAGTATTTTTATTTCCGAAAAGGCAGATTCTTAACAAACCGTATTCCTTATATGCGATGGTCGCAGGCGTGGGCATTCCATGCCTTAACAGAATATGTGTTGGCTGAAACCGGTCTGAAGTTAAATAAGATAGAATCCATAGAATAACAAACATATTAATAAAGGTTCTGCTTTAAGTTATGGGTTTACGTATAATAGCTCTATATTTGTTTGTGGCTTTTCTTGTTATATATGCCTGGAAAGACTGGTTCAAGAGTCTTTGCGGCCTGATTTTTTTAATGGCTGTTATCGAGCATGAAGATATGCCCAAATCCATGTTTGGAATACAGGGACTTAATACTTGGAATATGCTTTTTCTGGGAATTTTTGCTGCATGGCTGGCAACTCGTCGTCGTGATGGTTTGAAGTGGGACATGCCGGGACATTTAAATATTCTGCTCATGATGTATTTTGGTGTAATTTTCTTTGGTTTTTTAAGAGCGGTGTTTGACCGCAGTTATATTGAAAACTACCCTGTTAAAAGCCTTGTAAGCGAGGAGTTAATAAATACTGTAAAATGGACTTTGCCTGGAGTTTTGCTTTTTGACGGATGCAGAAACCGCAAGAGTGTGATTCTTGCTGTTTGCAGTTTGCTTGGAATGTATTTTCTTTTAGCAGTACAGGTAATAAGACGTATCCCGCCGAGCACCATTCTCAGCGGCGGTTCAATAGAACTTGCGAGAAACAGATGTTCGGATATAGGTTACAGTGCTGTAGATATGTCAGTTTTTCTCGCTGGTGCATCCTGGGCGATAATAGCTGTTATTCCGATGTTTTCCCGTAAAAAATATAAGGCGATGATTTTAGCTGCTGCGGGAATGGTAGTGTTTGCCCAGGCTCTTACCGGAGGCAGGGCGGGTTATGTGGCATGGGGAGCAACAGGATTTTCTCTATGTCTCATAAAATGGCGAAAATACCTGCTTCTTGCGCCTGTTGTAGCGATAATACTCCCGATAGTTTTCCCCGGTGCAGTTGACCGAATGTTCACTGGATTTGGGGAAACTGATGTATCAGGTGAAAATATCTCAAATGAGAATGCGATAACTTCGGATAGAATGGTTTTTTGGCCGTATGTCACTAATAAAATTGGTGAGTCTCCATTAATTGGTTATGGAAGACTTGCCATGAGACGAACCGGTCTGGTTAATCTGATAGAAAGTGAACATCCTGGAATCGGGGCTACACAGCCGCATAATATGTATCTCGAAACACTGTTTGATAATGGTATAATAGGCTCAATTCCTATAATTCTATTCTGGCTGATATTGGTCATATATGCGGGAATATTATTTAGAAGCAGCAATCGGTTGTGTTCGGCAGCAGGCGGCGTAGCTCTTTCTTTGATGCTGGCTCAGTTATTCGCGGGAATTGGCTCTCAGCATTTCTATCCTGAAGAAAGTACGCTTGGTGCATGGGCGGCTATGTTTCTTATGCTGCGTGTTTATATCGAGCATAAAAAATCAAAAATAATTACATCTGAAGCAGTCAGTTACGAGAATGAACAATTAGTAAATCACCAAACTTCTGCTGCTTATATAGATTATTAGTCGGATACCCAAACAATGTATAAACTTGTATATATTCTTGCTGCCAGTCATTCCGGCTCCACGCTTTTGAGCATGCTTCTCAATTCTCATCCGGATATCGTAACTACCGGCGAGCTTAAGCTTTCATCGAAGGCGATAGGTGACATTAATCGTTATCGTTGCTCGTGCGGCCAACTTATCAACCAATGCACTTTCTGGCAAAAAATAAAAGAGGGCATGGGCAGGCGAGGTTATGATTTTGATATTGCAAACGCCGGAATGGATTTCAATTCAGTGGATTCAAAATATGTTCACTGGTTATTAGGACCTCTGAATCGCGGCGTATTACTTGAAGCTTTGCGAGATTGCGCGTTGAAAATCAGTCCCAAATGGCGAAAACATTTACCTGATATTCAAAAACGTAATGCAGCATTAATTTCCACAATATTGGAAACTGCAGGAGCAAAAGTTGTTGCGGATTCTTCAAAGACTGATTTGCGACTGAAATTCCTTTTGAGAAATCCGGAACTGGATATAAAAGTAATTCACTTAATTCGTGACGGGCGCGGCGTTGCTTTGACTTATATGAATCCTGTCGAGTTTGCAGATGCAAAGACCCCGGACTTGAGGGCTGGAGGAATGGGCGGCAACAGAGATAATGAACGCTTAACAATAGCTCAGGCTGCTAATCAGTGGAAGCGAAGTAATGAAGCTGCGTTAAATGTCATTCGCAGGGTGGATAAATCCAGGAAAATTGAGATTCATTATGAACAGTTGTGCAGGGATACAGAAAATACTTTTGTTCGGCTGTTTCAGTTTATCGGTCTTGATTCCGATACAAGAGAGCGTGAATTTCGAGCTGCTGCTAATCATGTTATCGGTAATGGTATGCGTCTTGATAAAACGTCCGAAATCAATTTAGATGAGCGGTGGAGATCTGCATTAACGAAGGATGAACTTCAGGTTTTTAACCAAATTGCCGGAGCTTTGAATCGTCGATTTGGGTACGAGTAAATAGATTATTTCTTTTTTTTGCAATTTTTTTGGCTGCCTTTTTTGTATTTACATAATAGATTTATTAAAGTATAGGTAGCGATAGAATATGGGGTATTGGAAAAAGTGATTCAGGGGAGGTTTATATTCACTTTTTTATTCAAGAAAGAAGTTTTATTCTTTTTTACTCAGCAATAAAGCAGCAGGATACTGCTTTCGCCCTTTATTTTTGTGATATTATGTGAACATTGGTTTATAGTTTGCTTACAAAAGGCGAAAGATGAAAAATTTAGCAATTTCTCTGTTACTTTTTATTTCATTAGCACCAATCAACATAACAACTTGTGATGAGGCCTGGCCGCCTCCAATCGGGATTCCTGCTCCGTCTTTCGGAATTAACGAAACATATCGGATGTACGATGTTCCGGAGACACGAAATCCCGCGTTGACCTATAACACGAGTGAATCCGGTGGTTATTTCACACATTACGTTGACAGCACAGCAGCCGGAGCAACTGATTCGAGTAATGCCTATGGTTCAGTTGCCAAGCCGCGATTGACCATTCCAAAAGGCCTTCCAGCCGGAAGTGTTGTCGAAGTGCATAATTCGGCAAACGCAAATGGTTCAGGCAACTGCAACCTTACAGGCAAGGGAACAGCCGCAATGCCGATATTTGTAAGAGGTGTCGGATTTCCTGCTTTAAATATGACTGCTCTCATTGGATATACCAACGATACAGAATATCTGATTGTAGAAGGTTTCAAATTCTCCACAATAACTGTTCATGGCAGATATGGCGGCCTGTATAATGGTAATCATATATCAGTAAGAGAGTGTGAATGTTCACGATTGGGCTGTTACAGCTACATTGATGGTTCTTTCCTCAATAATATAGTATTTTATAAAAACTCCGTGCATGACGGCGGAGACTGGACGGACTACCAGAATGATAATGATGAAGGAGGAATAAGCGTTCAATCAAGATCAAGCTATGTCTGGGTAGTTGAAAACGAGTCTTATCATAATCAGTTCAATGGAATCCAGATTTTGGCATATCCGCAAAATGTAGCTCCTGATAATGAAATAGTGCCGCATCATATTTATGTCGGCAGAAACGAATTTTATGAAAACCAGCAGCCGGGTTTCTGGACGAAAACCGCGAGAGATGTAATATTTTCCCAGAACATATCACATGGCCACAAGATAGATACGAATTACGGAACATTAGGCTCGGGAGCGGGCGGTCAATACGATGCCCAGAGGGTATGGTATCTGTTCAATCTGCTTTACGATAATCATCACGGGATAAAGATGAGTGGGCAGATGAGCAGCGGCAGGGATGAGCATCACTTCATAGGCAATATTATCTATAATTGCAATGGTTACAGCAATGATGGTTCGGGCAACCTGACACCTGGAAAAGGTGACGGAATACAGATAAACTCATTTAATATGGCTACTGGCAGACCCGTCGCGGCTTTTAATACTATATATAATGCCAGGTATGGTTTTGCCAACGATTATAGTAATTCAGAATTTAGCATATGCAATAATATTATTGCCAATTGTACATCGGCTGTTTATTTCCGCAATACTTATACAACGTATCAAAATTCCGATATGGATTATAACCTTCTATATGGAAATGGAGATATTGTCTGGGGTTCTGTATATAACAGTTTAACGGCATTTGTTACAGGCACAGAACACGGCGATAATTGTGTAAATGCAGATCCGTTGTTTGTAAATCCGGCTAACGGTGATTTTAATCTGAAATCTGAAAGTCCGTTCAATAACATGGAAACATCGAGCAAAACGCAGGCAGTATTTGACAGATTCCTGCAGTTATACGGAATAGATTTAGCCCTGGATATCGAGGGATGTGAGAGAGTTTATGTTTCTGTGCCTGCAGATGAAATCTCATCTCCTGATGTTTCCTCTGTACCTGATACTGATATGCAGCAAGAGCAGCCAGATATCATACCGGCGGAACAACCAGCTGTTCAGGAAGAGCAATCATATATTCCGGCAGAACAGCCTTCTGTGCCGGAAGTTTCTAACGAAATTACATCTCATTCTGGCGAAGTGAGTCCTTCTATGAGCACACAGGTCGAAGAAACAAGCGACCCAAATGCCCAGAATATAGATAAAAAGGATACTGAAAATCTAAAATACAGTAAAATCAAATCGCGAAGAATCTTCAGCAGATATGATAATTTGTATAATCCGGTTTCGAGTGGTAATAGCTGGATTCATAAAAAGGAATCTTTCGAATAAAATGTTATTGATTTGATTTCAGTAAAAAAAATATTGATGTCTTTACAATCACCCCCCAACATGCAAAAACAGATTCCTTCTGTTGATTTGAACGGTTCTAAACCCGTTGATTTCTTTGATACATCACATTTGAAGGCTGACATCAAAGGTCACTCCATTCGGGGGGGTGCAGTGACAATTGCTGCTCAAGGCGTCAAGTTTGTTTTGCACACTGTTTCTACTGCAATCCTGGCTCGCTTGCTCATTCCTGCCGATTTTGGTCTGATTGCAATGGTCTCGGTCTTTACCGAGTTTGTTAATCTCTTCAAAGACCTCGGCCTTTCGATGGCTACTATTCAGAAAAAGGACATTACTCATCAGCAGGTCTCATTCATGTTCTGGATAAACGTAGCCATGAGCATCCTGCTTATGATTATTGCCGCTGCGATTTCTCCATTTGTTGCACGGTTCTATGGCGAGCCGCGTCTGGTATTGATTACTATCGCGATCGGCAGCATGTTTATTTTCGGCGGACTTATTGCTCAGCATACGGCCTTGATGCGAAGACAAATGCGGTTCAGTACTTTGGCTGTTATAGAAATCGCGGCTATAGCAGGGGGAATTACAGCCGCTTCAATATCTGCTTATTTCGGATTGAGATACTGGTCGCTCGTAATAATGACTGCTGTACGGGGAATAATTAACGTAATCCTTGTATGGTGGCAAAGTCCATGGCGCCCGGGCCGGCCAACCATGAATTGCGGAGTCCGGTCTATGCTTGCCTTCGGCGGCAGCCTGACAGGTTCCAGGATTTTAGGTTATTTGACTGCAAACTCAGATAATGCAATTATCGGTTCTGCGTTAGGTTCTGATGCTTTGGGTTTTTACTCCAAGGCTTACGGCTTGCTGACACTGCCGATGAATCAGTTAACCGATCCGATATACACCATTATGATTCCTGCTTTAAGCAGACTGCAGGCAGAACCCAAGCAATACAGCAGATTTTACCTTCAAACATTCTCAGCTATAGTTCTAATGATGCTGCCGCTTGTATCATTTCTTTTCGTTTCTGCAGATGAAATCGTCTATATTCTGCTTGGCAGTCAATGGACTTCTGTAAGTACAACATTTAAATATCTTGCACCGGCAGCATTTTTCTCTGCCGTTGGTTTTGCACCCGGCTGGCTCTTTATTTCGCTTGGCAGAGCAGGTACTCAATTTCGGGTAAATTTAATCAGCACTCCGATTCATATCGCTGGATTTCTGATTGGTGTGCATTGGGGTATAAATGGTGTTGCTGCTGCTTACAGCTTAACCAAAATAGCAACAACAATACTTGCTTTCTACCTGGCAGCAAACAAGTCTCCTGTGCGATTATATGACATTATACATGCAGTTCTGATTCCAGCGGCGGGTTCTCTGCTCGCAGGAATCGGGGTATTGCTGCTCGGCGGATTTTTATCTGAAGCAAATGTCTTTGTTCGCTTTATACTTTGCAGCACAGCATTTACGATTATATATGTATGCTTTGTTATGGCTAATTCTGCCAGCCGGCAGCTTGTTCGCTCGATGATAAATTCGATAGCTGTTTTACGAGTAAAAACAGTCGTAGAAACGACTTCAGAATAAATTTCAATCAAATTGAAACAAATTATCTTTTATAGATATATAGTATATAAAGTGATTGAATGAGTATAATAAGTGTTATTATGCCTGTTTACAATTGTCAGAGATTCATAGCTGACAGCATAGAGTCGATATTAGGCCAAACCTTGAAGGATTTTGAGTTTGTGATTGTTAATGACGGCTCAACTGACAACACGGAGGATATCATAAAATCTTATCTGACTGATTCCCGTATTCGGTATTATAAGTTTCAATGTCATCAGGGATATGCGCAAACCTGTAATAAAGCTGTGGAGCTTGCACAATGTGAATTTATCGCAATGCAGGATTCAGATGATGTTTCATTTTCTTCACGTTTAGAGGAGGAGAGCGAGGTTTTAATCAATAATCCGGATGTAGAAATGGTTTACTCACCGGTTTTATTTATTAATATCGCAGGAGAAATAATTGGACGGTGGGGAGGCACCGGATGCCAATTCTCAAAAGATGAGACATTTTATAAGTTGTATATCGAAGGTGATTTTATTCCAAATCCGACTGTGATGATGCGAAGGAGGCATATTACAAACAACAAATTATACAACTCTGAATTATCTTTTTGCTGTGATTATGAACACAAATTAAGACTTTTACATGACTATCCTGTCATCGAGATTAATCATCCGCTTGTGAAAATGAGAAGGGATATGCGGCATGAAACCATGACAAGCAATAGACAAGAAAATTTTTTGGCAGAACGCAAGATATTGAAGATTGCTTATGACAGATATCGAAACAATCATTTACGTGTGCACAGGCTGGATTATCGAAAAGCCTTGTCCAATCAGATGCTCAAGGAAAGCCATTACTATGCCCAAAAAAGGAACATCGGAAAATCTCTTGTTTTATTGTTTAAAGCCTGTGGATTATATCCTGTTCATCGGCATGACTACATTCGGATTTTACTTGAAATTGCCGCAAAGAAAAAGAATATTAACTGCTAGCAGGGCATTGATAGTTAGTTGATTAATACACCCATCCTTCGACTGAGGTCAAATGCTGTAAGCAAATATACAGGTGGTGTAAAATTAAAAGAACTGAATCGAAAAGTAATAAAAATAACAGCCTGTCGCATGTCAGCCGCAGGCCAAAAGTCTTGTATGTTGTTGGCGGATATCCCTGGCCTTTGGAAAGTGGAATTCATATTCGTCAATATCATATCCTGCGCTCTCTTGCCGGTTATAGTGATGTTGATTTGTTGGTATATTCTCGTGAACCGGCAGAGATTAGCAGGGAGATTCAGTCTCTTTGTCGTAATGTATATGTTTTTCATCGTAATCCTGCTGCGGATAATGTCAGAAAGAACTCATTACAGCGGCTTATTCAGGTTTATCGTGAACTTCGAGGCTGGCCACTGGATGAGAGACGACCTGATAAAAACAAGCTGAATGCAGATATGCTTGATGTCTTAAAAAAAGATTATGATTTAATTTGGATTGCCAGACTAAGTAACGCACTAAGAATATCGCAAAGTGGTAACAAAAATGTTGTGCTGGACCTGGATGATATCGAACACCTTAAAATAACGCGAGAAATAGAATCGTTAAATAAAAGTCTTTGGAAAAAGGTTCGCTTATGGATTTCCGCCAGAGCGTGGCGTATTTCAGAAATGGATGCTATTAATAGATACTCAGGCGTTGTTGTCTGCAGCAGTAAAGACAAGAAATATCTTGGAAATACAGGTAATATTTTTGTTATACCGAATGGAGCCACTGTTGATGCGAATAGTGTATTCAATCCCGGGATTCCGGGACGAATGCTTTATATCGGAACAATGAATTATTATCCCAACGAAGATGCTGTTTGTTACTTTGTAAAAAATATCCTGCCGCGAGTGCAATCTCAGATTCCGGAAGCACATCTTGTGGTTGTCGGGAAGAATCCATCAAAAGCAATAAGAGATATTGCTGATGGTAAAACAGTGCAGATTATCGGAAGAGTTGATGATGTTTCTCCTTATCTGAAAGAGGCTGCTTTATCTGTTGTTCCTTTGAGAATCGCAGGAGGTACCCGTTTAAAGATTCTTGAGTCTCTTGCATGTAAAACACCTGTGGTATCGACAACTATAGGAGCCGAGGGGCTTGAGATTGAAGATGGAAAGCATATTATAATTGCAGATGAAAACCGGCAATTTTCTGATGCCTGTGTCAGACTTATGGGAAGCGTTGAAATGCGCCGTCAGCTTTCTGAAAATGGCTATGATTTAGTGAAGAACTTTTACTCCTGGGATATCATTTCCGATAAAGTTAAGTATATTCTCGACAGCATTATTAGTAACAACGTATGAAAATAGCTTTTATTTTGAAAATATTTCCATCGATTTCGGAAACCTTTACCTTGAATCAGATTACCGGCCTGATTGATAAAGGTCATGATGTTAGAATATTTGCGGTTAAGCGAGGCGATATGGAAGTTATGCATCCGGAGGTGGAAAAATATCATCTCTTTGAAAAAACTGTGTTTTTGCCTAAAGAAATAAAGAACAAATGGTTGTGCCGGCTTAAGCAATTATTATTGTTTCCCGGTATTTGCATTCGGAATCCTCGCTTGCTGAATTACTGTAAAAGTCTGAATTCAATGAAAATCTTCTTATGGCCTCTTGAGTGCACGTTGGCAAGGTATTATGACAAATATGGAACCTTTGACATAACACATGCTCAGTTCGGTGACGTTGCCGTGGATCCTAATCTTGTCAGATTGAAAAAAACAGGTGTATTGTCAGGACCTTTAGTGGTTTTTTTTAGAGGGCATGATGCATATATATATTTGCGTACCTGGCCCAAATATTATGATGATTTGTTCCAAAATGCAGATAAATTTCTAACAGTTAGCGAGGCTATTAAGCAGCTTTTATTGGAGCATGGAGCTCCGGAAGACAAAGTTTCGGTTCATCATTCAGGGATATGTCTGGATGAGTTTCCGTTTTCTACCAGGGAGTTGCCATTAACCGGTCCAGTCCGGCTTTTATGTGCAGCCAGGTTTGTGGAATACAAAGGGATTAATTATTTGCTCGATGCTGTCAGCCGTCTGCACAGAAGCGGTTTTAATATTCAGTTAGATGTGATTGGAGACGGCCCGCTGAAACATAATTATCAGGAACAGATTGAAAGTCTGGGAATTGACAGGATTGTTCAGCTTCACGGTTCCCTGATTAGGTCGAACGTTTTGCAGTTTCTGCAAAAGGCTCATATACTAATTCATCCCAGTATCAGAGCTGCAAATAACGAAGAAGAAGGAATACCAAATATATTGAAAGAAGCAATGGCTTCAGGTTTGCCTGTGATTGCAACTAAAACGGGTGGTATCCCTGAAATTGTTGAAGACGGCGTAACAGGATTCCTTGTTCCGCAAAAAGATGTTGAAGCTTTAGTGGAGAAAATAATTTATTTAATTGAGCATCCTCAAATCTGGGCCGGGATAGCTCGTGCGGGTCGTGCTCGCATTGAATCTGAATATGACAGTGATAAGCTCAATGAACAGCTTATAGAATTATACCGGCAGTTGTTGAAAAAAATTATAACGAAAAACAATTAAGAAAAGATTACCATAAGGATCATACATATTGAATAGCCAAAAAATAAAACAACAAAATATCAACATGACCGGATCTTCAGTTATCAATACAAGGCACTTTATTTTAGTGTTGGGCCGGTGGTTATGCGGAATAGCGAAACAGCTTGGTATCGGCTCACGTCGCAGGGACATTCTTTTCGTCGCCGAAAGCCGGCTTATGATTTCATACCTGAAAGAAGTGTGGCAATGTTTGAAGGACGATGACAGGCTGTGCCTGAGAGTTGCTTTTGACAATGAGATTGATCCAAAGGTAATAGTTCATACAACTGCTTCATTCGGCAATGGAATCAGATGCATTCACTATTGGGCGGCGATGATATGGCCATGGGATTTGATAGTTTTTGCAGATTGTACAACTGCCTGGAAATCGTTTTCCGAAATGTCTGCGAAACTTAAAATACAGCATGGGCTTCAGGCCGGCAAATTATCACGAAATGGAAAAGACGTTTACTGGGGAGAATGGCTTTTTAAAGATGATCAAACACCTGCATTTGATAAAATATTTGTTTCGAGCGATAGGGAGAAAATATATGTAGAAACCGTATCTCCTGAGTATCGAGATCGAATAGATTGTGTCGGAGACATTCGTTTCGACAATCTTATTGAAGCCTGCCGAAAGCAAAATCAAATAAAAAAAGAACTAAATATACCGGAAGGAAAGAAAGTTGTTCTTGTCGTATCTTCATGGGGACCGAATTCTCTGCTTCATACGATAGGAAAGCAGCTGTATGAAGAATGTTTGCGTCTTGCGGATGTTTATCATTTTATCATATCTGCTCATCCGAACAATTATGATAGAGATAGACAATGGATGGATGTTATTCAGCAGCAGATGAGCTGGGGGGCAACCATTGTTCAACCCACCGACGACTGGGTGCGATTCATGGCGGTTGCCGATATATTAGTTACCGATTATACTTCTATGTCACTATATTTTGTCCCGTTATTAAGGCCTATAGTGTCTATTCCCATACCGGTTAATATTGGCAGTAATAATGCTGCTATGTATAAGATGGAAAGTATAGCAGCTCGTCTTCAGAGTCCTGACAAACTCCGGGAAGTTCTGGGTGCGGCATTTTCATTTGAAATCGGGACAGGACATAAGGAATTTGCAGGAGAGCTTGTTTCCTGTAAGGGACAAGCCAGGTTTAATGTCAGAAGAGAGATTTATGAGCTTTTGTCACTTAATGAAACCGAAATAAATTAACAGAGGTTTCCTAATGGATGATACGAATAATCCGTCTCTTACTATTTTGATACCTACGTATAATCGTGCTAAGGATTTGCAACAGACACTTGATGCAATGTGCAGGGTTGATATTAGCGAGTTGAAGGTTAATTTCTTTGTAATAGAAAATGGTTTGCGTAATTGCACACAGCAGGTAGTAGAAGATTTTGGTGAAAGATTACCGATCAGGTATTTGTATGAGCCCATGCCTGGTAAAAACAATGCGTTAAACAAGGCCATCAATGAAGTTGAACTTGGCCAGATTGTTGTATTTACCGATGATGATGTAACCCCTAAGCCGGATTGGCTTAAACAAATTGTCGGGGCAACTGAAAGATGGTCTCAATATGACATATTTGGAGGGGCAATAAACTCGCTCTGGCCTTATGGTCAACCTCCCAAATGGTGGGGCGCAGGCCCAAATGGAGAACGATGGAACCTGGCAGGTCATGGACAATTCAGTAAAGAAGAGTGTATTTATCCTTCTAACTGTGCACCTTGCGGCCCAAATATGTGGATTCGAAAAAAAGTATTTGATAAAGGTTATCGTTTCGATGGTTCCATCGGGCCAAATGCAAAAATAAATGTGATGGGAGATGAAGGTTCTTTTCTGCACATGTTGAGAAAGGAAGGTTATAAGTTTGTTTATTCCCCATACCCGGTTGTTGGTCATCGAATTCAGCGTGAGTTATTGTCACCTTTAGGAATAAAAAAACGTATAATAAGCGAGGGACGGGGAAGTGTGCGTATATATGGTTTGCCTCGAGACTTATTATTGAAGCGTTCAAGATTATTATGGTGTGGCCATCGTTTGTTTGCTCTAATTTTTGCTCTCCTCCGATATTGCAATCCTATTAATTATTTAAACGCAAACAGAGGGTATGCTGCGAGACTCGAAGCTATTGGTGATATTGCATATAATATAGAATCATTTCGTATATTCTGGGAATCATCGAAGCCCGGTTGGATTTCATTTCCAAAAAAGTGTAAAGAATTGAATAAATGATTGGTGTTTCATAATGAAAATGCTATATTTATATCGCGGATGGAATTCCGGTACAAATCAGGCGGTGCTTGATGCATGGCGGATTGGCAGCCCGAATGTAGATATAAAAGCGTTTGATTTAGACACAGTTATTTTAAGCAATTTCCGGAATAAATTTCTGGCTTTGCCTATTGCATATCGACGCGGCGGCATAAAGGCACTGTTTCCCAAAGGGGGCCGATTTATTGATGCGGTAAAACGTTCCGAATGGTATATGAAAGCAATTGCAAAAAAAGTTGATAAATTGCAGAACGCTGAAGATTATGATTTTTCGCTGGCGATAGGAACAGTAATACCGAATATGAATCCATGTCAGCCGCATTTTATTTATACCGACTTAACCATGCGGGCAAATGAATATTATCCGGACGGAGAGAAGCGATTGGATTTATGGAAAGAATGTATTCCTTACGAGGAGGAATCTTTAAGAAAAGCAACGCTTGTATTTACGATGAGCGACCATATAACCCGTTCACTTGTTGAGCAATATAATATTCAGCCGGAGAAAATTATCCGGGTAAATGCGGGAATAAATTCGCCTGCACCTGTACAGATGGATTCATCCCGGTACAGTCGAAAAAACCTGTTATTCGTTGGAGTAGATTGGGAGAGAAAAGGCGGACCTCAGCTTGTCGATGCTTTTAGAAGGGCAAAAATCCGTTATCCGCAGGCTACGCTTACAATCGTAGGTTGTTCTCCCGAAATAAAAGGTCCCGGGATAGAAGTTATTGGTCGTGTCCCGCAGCAGCAAGTGTCACAATATCTGGCCCGTGCAAGCTGCTTTTGCATGGTAAGCCGGAGGGAGCCATTCGGTATTGCATATATTGAAGCGATGCATGCAGGTTTGCCTGTTATTGCATCTAATTTAGGCGCAGCACCTGATTTTGTAATCAATGGTCAAACTGGATTTTTGGTGGATATTGATGATATCGATGAGTTTGCCGGCAGAATCGAAGAACTTATCGGCAATCCCGATAAATGCCTGCAAATGGGGCAGCAGGCTCGAAAGTGTGCTATGTCTGAATATACCTGGGAAAAAACTCAGCAGAAGATGTATCAGGCTATATGCAGCATGATATGAGGAACTGTATTTCTGAAATGCGGCAATTAATTAGGAATATGGGATTATACCTGAGAAAGTTATTAATTTTTCTTATAAGGAAACTTGGCTTTATCAGGCTGATTCAATTCATCAACCGCAATAAAATCGTGATTTTGCTGATGCATGGTGTGATGGATGATAAAGATGATGTTCTTTGGACACCGCTGCGCCCAAGGCTGTCACGGGATGGGCTGGAAGAGTATGTGCAGACATTGTCGAAATATTATAATTTTATTTCCTTACCGGATGCTGTGGAAATGCTTGCCGGTCGCAAGCCTGTTAAGCCGTACAGCATGGTATTTACTTTTGACGATGGGTATCGCAATAATCTGACTCATGCGCTTCCAGTTCTTCGGCGTTACAAAGCGCCTGCAACTTTTTTTGTCTCAACCGGTTTTTTGAATAATCCAAGACCGTTCTGGTGGGACCGTCTGGATTACGCAATGCAGCATGGAGAAATTAATGGTCGTGAAGTAAAGATATGTTCGATGACTACCCGTTTGGATAACTCCAATAGGGAAACTCTGCTCGAATCTTATCATAAAGTCAATCCGGAGCAGATGTCAGACCCTGAGTTTGTAAACGAATTTGAAAAGATAGCCGCTCAATTAGAGCAGGAATCAGGCTGCTCACTATCCGAAATACAGAATAAAGACAACTGGTCGGCAATTTTAACGTGGGATGAGATTGTAAAGAACGTTAACGGCGATGTGACTATCGGAAGCCATACAGTCGATCATATCCGATTGAGGTACGTTGATAAGGAAACAGCTTATGAACAGCTCGTCAACTCAAAGCGGGATATTGAGGAGCATACGAAAAAACCATGTTTAAGCCTGTGTTACCCGTACGGCAGTTTTAATGATGAAATCATTGGTTTAGCAAGGAAATGCGGTTATGTTTGTGGATTCACAACCAAAGAGGGATTAAACCGGCCGGGAGATGACCTGATGAGGCTTCGGAGAATTTATTTGCCGGTTGAAAGTAAAAATGAGAACCTGCTCTTGTACACCAGCGGTATTTCTGCTGCTAAACACAATATGAAGCGAAGGCTTTTAAAATGTAAATTCCTTAAAATATTTTTTTAAGACTTTAACAAAGTAATACGATTCTAATATCGTTTTATTGCAGAGGTATGAACTGATGGATTGTGAATATCAGTTTGTTTACTATAGTCCTGAACACAAAGAACAGGTCTTAAACGTTCTTGAGCATCTTTGGCCTTATGACAGGTCTAAATTTGCTGATTTCTTTAGATGGAAGTATGAAAATAATCCATATATTGACACTGTTTTGGGTGTTGCAGCATTATATCAGGGCAGGGTGGTTGGATTTCGCGGATATTTTGCCAACAGGTTTATTATAAACGATTATTCAGACAATCTGATTATCCTGCATCCTGGTGATACGTGTGTACATCCGGAGCATCAGCGTAAAGGATTATCTGTCTCCATGGGAAAACTTGCATTTCAGTTTGATAATAAACAATATCCTTTATTTATGAATATGACATGCGGTGCAAAGTCTCTCCCGGGCTATATCAAAATGGGTTTTAGTCCTCTTGAACAAAAGAACCAACTGAAAAAATACAGTCTTAATCCATTACGAATGTGGAGATACAGGCAGGATAAAGCTCGAAAAAGCCTTCAGGATGATTCTCGTTTTCAGTTTGGACGTATTGGTGATTTTGTTATAAGTTGTGAGCCTTTACCCGAACAGATGGCTTCTGTTGTGAAAAGACAGGGCTATCCTGACGGTAAATTATGTTTTTATCAGGACAGGAGTTTCTTTGAGTGGCGTTACAGGAATGTCATGCATAAGTATTTATTTTATTTTCTTATGAAAGAAGATATTGCAGCAGGCTATGTTGTATTGGATGTCAATAAAAATAACCAGGCGGCGGCGATTATTGATTATGCACAGGCTTGTGATAATGCAATAGAGACGATATTAAGAAAAATTATAGAATCCAAATGCTTCACTGTCCTTTCGGTTTATAGTTATGGCCTTGATAAGCGGTTGTCAGAGATTTTTTCAAATTTGAGTTTCTCGGAAATTTCGCCATGGAGAAAATTTATTCCGCAAAAAGACTCGTTACAGGAACCTGTCATGCCGCTTTTGGTGCGTCCAGTTAAAGAACATTTTTCGGAGCAGGATTTCATTATTCATGGCGTTAATACGTTCAAATTTGAAAACTGGTTATTAAAACCTGTTTGTTCAGATTCAGCATAATGAGCATTACTTTATCAGAAAATCATAATAATCCGAGCATTTGCTTTGTATCTCATTTTGCCTATGGCGAACTGGCATCTGTTGACACAGGCCATATAGGAGGCGTTGAAAGACAAACTTCAATGATGGCGAAATGGCTCGCCAGGCATGGATATAAAGTGAGTATGCTGACATGGGACGAGGGTCAGGCCGATGGCGTGGAAATTGACGGCGTAAAAGTATTCAAGATGTGCCGCAGGGATGCAGGCATAAATGGCTTGCGGTTTTTCTGGCCCAAGTGGACGAGCCTGAACGCTGCGATGAAACGCGCTGATGCAGATATTTATTACCAGAACTGCGGCGGGTATGAAACCGGACAAGTCGCATTATGGTGCCGGATAAATAAACGAAAATTTGTCTATTCAGTGGCAAATGATATGGACTGCGATATTAGACTGCCCGTAATGAATACGCTGCGTGACAGGATATTTTATCGATATGGCTTAAAACATGCTGACTCGGTTATTGTACAGACTCAGCATCAGCAAAAAATGTTAAACGATGGATTTGGCATTCAATCAATAGTGATACCAATGCCATGTGAAGGTGTGGATTCAAACAAAAAATTTGTGAAAGAAAGCTTGCCTCAAAAGAATTCCAGCGTGCTTTGGGTAGGCAGAATCAGTGAACAGAAACGGTTCGAATGGCTGATTGACATTGCAAAAAAGTGCCCTGATATTACCTTCGATGTATTAGGTCTGGCAAATAGTGAAAGTGAATACAGCAACGCTTTAATCAAACACAGTTCCAATGTCCCGAATATAAAAATTCATGGTCGAATTCCGCATGAAGATATTTTTAAATATTATTGCGGTTCAAGAGTACTTTGCTGCACCTCTTCCTATGAGGGATTTCCTAATACGTTTCTGGAGGCCTGGAGCTGCGGCATACCTGTCGTTTCTACATTCGATCCTGACGGGATAATATCCAAATATAATCTGGGCTGGACCGCTTCGAGCGTTGACGAGATGGTGAACGCAGTAAAAGAATCGATGAGGAATCAGGATAAATGGCAGGCCGCTTCCATGTCTGCAAGAGAATATTTTCTGAAAAAGCACACACTTGATTCAAGCATGGAACAGTTTGTACGTATTTTTCAGGATGTTCATAAACAGGTTTAATCCGGGAAAAAAAATAGAAATGAAGATTGTCATTTTCAGCAGGTATCCGGAAGATTCAGCTCGTCCCAGGGGGGGGATTGAATCAGTAACAGTTGTTCTTGTAAAAGCGCTCGCCATGCTTAATGACACAGATGTTCATGTAGTAACTATTGAAGGTGACAATCCGGACATTATGGTTGAAAAGGATAACGATATTACAATACATCGTTTGCCGGGTTCCAACCGGCCGCAAATTTTTGATATTATGTTCGGTCCCGGTCGGAAACAACTGGTCAGCTATATAAATAAATTAAAGCCTGATATTTTGCATACACATGAGACATACGGTCTTTGTCTTGGTAATATTTCTATTCCGCATGTCTTCACGGTACATGGATTTGATCATGCCAATCTCATAGCCGATTCGGCAAAATACGGAATAGTCAGGTCGATGTTATGGAAATACGTGGAACGCCGGGGCTTTGCTTCGCAAAAACACATTATTTCTATAACGCCTTATGTAAGGAAGATGGTTGAACCTCTGACCAGGGCAGCGATTTATGATATTGATAATCCTGTGGATGAACGGTTTTTTAAGATTGAGCATAAGCCGGAATCAGGCCGGATTCTGTGTGTCGGCTGGCTTAATGAAAGAAAAAATACTCTTGGCGCTGTCGAGGCATTTGCCAAAATATCCGGTCATTATCCTCAAGCAAAGCTTGTAATAGCAGGCCAGGCAAAAGAAGAGGACTACCTCAATAGGATAAAACAAAGCATCCGCCGGAACGATATTGAAAACAAAGTCGAGATGCCGGGGCATATTAATCATACACAACTGGAGAGAGAATTAGCAAAAGCCGCTGCATTGCTCCTGCCTTCAAGACAGGAGAACGCACCTATGGCAATTTCTGAGGCTATGGCGGCAGGAATTCCGGTTGTAGCCTCGAATCGCTGCGGAATGCCTTTTATGGTCGCAGATGGGCAAAGCGGTTTCCTGATTGATCCGGAATCAACATCACAAATCAGTGAATGTTTGAGCAGGCTGGTCGGCTCTGAGCAGTTATGCTTGCAGATGGGGCAAAAAGGTCGTCAGATAGCAATGGAACGATTTCATCCTCATGCCGTGGCTCAAAAAACCTTAGCCGTATATAAGCAGATTTGTACTGATTCCAGGTGATATAAAATAATTGATATGTTTATAAAAAGAGCAGCGTCATATATTTTATTGGTGTTTGTTTATGGTTTTACCTGGCTTATAGCGTCACTTGCGGGTCTTATGCCGCGAAGGCGATGGAAGCCGACTGGTCGTATTTTGGTCACAGGGACATTTCATAATCCGAACTGGTATTTGTCGCATATAACTCCTCTTGCCCGCAGCGGCGTGAAAGAAGTAATTTTAGTTATTGATTCGCCTCAGATGCCAATTGAAAATGTCAGGTTTGTCTGTCCGCCAAAATGGATTGCAAAGCTTCTCAGCAGGGCCGGAGCAAAAGCGATTTGGATGATTATAGCCGGTATTCGATATAAACCTGACCTGTATATGGGATACCATCTTGCACCGGGTGCGTGCTCGGCTTTAGCGGCTGGTAAGATAATGGGACGGCCGGCTTGTTACCAGATGACGGCCGGACCTGTTGAAATAATCGGGGGCGGTATAAATGCACTTGAGAGTGTTGGCGGCGCTCTTGGGAGTCCGTCTAAACTTATTGAAACGATGGCGATGAATATTGCAAAGAAGTTCGAGCTTATCGTTGTTCGCGGCAATAAGGCGAAGGATTATCTCACGGCGAAGAATATCAGGGGAAGTATTGCTGTTATTACCGGCTCTGTAAACGGCTCTTTACAGTCAGTCCAAAATAACCGGAATATTCATCTTGCTTTTGTCGGACGTTTAACTCCAATCAAGCAGGTTGACCAGTTTATTAAGATTGCTGCAAAGATAACCAGGGAAATACCGGATATTCGTGCTGTTATAGCTGGAGACGGTCCTCTCCTGGAAGATATGCGGAAATATGCCGAGGAATTAAAAATTGCTGATAATATTGAATTTTCTGGCAAAAAAAATAATATAGAAGAAATATTAATCAGGACGAAAATATTTATCTTAACATCGAAGACGGAAGGCATGTCAATTGCTTTAGCTGAGGCGATGGCCGCGGGTGTTGTGCCGGTTGTTGCTGATGTCGGCGAATTGAGTGACCTTGTGATTGATGGTGTAAATGGTTTTCTTGTTGAACCGGACAACATTGATGAATATACTCGAAAGATTGTCTCTCTCCTGCAGGATGAATCATTGTGGATTCAATGTTCAAATCAAGCAAGAGCAGCGGCGGTTAAATATTGTGACATTGAGGTAGTCACCAAGAAATGGCAGTCTAATCTTCAGGATGTTATATCCCAGGCGTCTGGAAATTCTATGCAGGAGTCACTGAATTGAGCACCATATTAAGTTCGCCTGTTATTGCTGTTTCTGATGGTCATCACGGCTATCCATCAAAACCGCCGTACTCACCGAATATACGCTATCCGGAATATTTATTCGATGACAATACACTTTCGGATGAAGCTAATCATGCATACGATGGAGTTCGTAATGCTTTGAGATTGTCCGGACTTGACACAGAGCATTTCGGCACGAAGGAATGGAATCCGCTGGGAGAGATTATTCATCCCGGTGACACTGTTGTGCTCAAGCCGAATTTTGTTCGTGATTTCAGAGAGACAATGGCCGGCCATGATAATTGTCTTATAACTCATGGTTCGATTATTCGAGCTGCGATGGATTATGTTTATATCGCTCTTGCGGGCAAGGGCAGAATCATTATCGCTGATGCACCTCAAAATGATGCGGATTTCAATGTAATTAAACAAATTGCCGGATTGGACGAGATTCGGCAGTTTTACAAACAACAGTTCGATTATAATATTGAGGTTTATGATTTGAGACCCGAGTGTGCCAAAAAGGTCAACGGCATCATTGTGGGGCATGAACAATTGCCCGGTGATCCTTCGGGATATGTCAAAGTCAATCTCGACAGGCATTCGATGTTCGCTGAAGTTGAGTCTCTTTGTCACCTCCTTTATGGTTCCGAGTATGATACGAGTGAAATTCGCAGTCATCATATATGCGGTGTGCATGAATATCTCGTATCAAAGACTATTCTTGAAGCTGATTGTATAATTAACCTGCCAAAACTTAAAACGCATAAAAAAACCGGCATCACAATATGTATGAAAAATCTTGTGGGTATTAATGGTAATAAAAACTGGCTGCCTCACCATAGGGAAGGAACTCCTTCTCAGGGTGGTGACCAGTTTGCCGATGACGGCTTAATGCATCGCCTTGAAAGAAAAACCATGATATGCTTCAGGCGCCTGTTCCCGCTGCTTGGTCCTCTCAGGGCAATTCTGGCTAAACCTGCAAAAGCAATCGGGAAGGGAATTTTCGGCGATACAAATACCGATACGATTCGCTCCGGTAACTGGTATGGTAATGATACGACATGGCGAATGGCAATAGATTTAAATAAAATGTTAATGTACTCATCTGCTGATGGGAAAATTCAGAATGAACCTGCAAGACGTATCTTTTGCATCGTGGATGGAATTATCGGTGGTCAGGGCAACGGTCCGCTCGACCCGACATCGAATCAGGCGGGCGTAGTTATCGCGGGCAGAAATCCTATTGCGGTAGATTTAGCTTGCGCAAGATTAATGGGTTTCGATTACAATAAGCTGCCGATATTATACAAAGCCGTGAACCAGGAAACACTGCCGTTGTTTACTGGTAAATACAGCGATATAAATTGCAGATCGGATAATCCACATTTTAATCGAGCCTTGAGCGAATTAGGTGAGATAAACTTTGCTTTCAAACCGCATTTTGGCTGGAAAAATCATATAGAACTTGAAAAATGAAAAAGGCATTTTCAAAAAAGAATCTCTGGGACAAGACGCCGCATTTCTTAAAAGCTACGATTGGAAGTGGATTGGGAATATTTCCGACAGAGTGGCTGCTTGGTGAAAAATTCAGGAAAAACCGCAGGTTTGCAAGAGAATCGCAATGGTGGAAACCAGAGCGCATAAGGGAATATCAATTACTCAAATTGAGAGAGATTCTCAAACTGGCTTATGAAAAAACCCGGTTCTATCATCGTTTATTTGATGATGCCGGATTTAATCCGGGGAACCTTAATTCTCTTGATGACATAAAAAAACTGCCCACAATTAATAAACAGACTGTTACTGACAATCTCGAAGATATGTTTACTCGGCCTGTAACGGATAGTAATGTTGATTTTGCATCGACCGGAGGGACGAGCGGCATGCCGCTGCATTTTTATATTAATGCTGACCGCTCTTCCGTCGAATATGCTTATCTTTCAACGAGCTGGGAACGAATTGGTTATAAAGTTGGAATGCCCATGGCTGTATTGCGCGGGCGAATAGTCAAACCTGACGGAAACGGCCTGTATCATGAATACGATCCAGTTCTTAAACACCATTATTACAGCAGCTTTCACTTGTCCGATGAAAATATGGCTCGATACTTAAAGCATATTGCGACCATCGGGCAGTGTTTTTTACACGTGTACCCGTCAAGCGCTGCAACTCTTGCAAGATTTATTCTTAGACGCGGGATTCAGGCTCCGAAGAATATTATGGGTATTATTGCAGAATCAGAAATTGTTTATCCCGAGCAGCGAAGAATGGCTGAAGAAGTTTTCAACTGCCGTTTTTTCTCATGTTACGGCCATTCGGAAAAACTTGTTCTTGGCTCAGGCTGTGAAAAGTCGAATGACTGCCATATTTGGCCGGATTATGGATATTTTGAATTGCTTGACAAAGATGGAAATCCGGTTCGGACTTCAGGACAGCAGGGTGAAATAGTTGGAACGGGATTTATCAATACTGTTGTGCCGTTTATCCGTTATCGTACCGGGGACCGGGCTGTATATGTTGATGACCATTGTGAGGTATGCGGGCGTGCGCACACAATCATTCGTGACATTCGGGGTCACAGAACACAGGAGGTGCTGATAGCCGCTGATGGTTCTGAAATTTCATGGACGTCACTGAATATGCACGATGATACATTCATACATGTAAGGCAGTTCCAGTTTATGCAGGAAATTCCCGGTCAGGCGATTTTACGCGTTGTGCCGGGTGAAGGTTTTAATGATAAAGATATCGCACAAATACAAAGAAATCTTGGAGCGAAGCTCGATGGCCGTATTACATTTCAAATTGCGCCTGTTGAAGCCATTGCTCTTTCTGCCAGAGGCAAAGCCATATATGTTGACCAGCGGATTTCGCGGGATGATATAGTTTCATAAGAGATTACAGTATTTGATTCATCTGGGGATTGGAGCATTAGCCCGATATGGACATACAGACACTATGAATTTTATCCTTATAGGGCAGAATTTATAAATTTGATATAGGCACGGAAAATGTCGATATTATTCTGGATTCCTTGTTTCAGGTTGAATTATATAAAGGCAGCAGATAAATTATCGGACGAAGTTAATGACAGATAACGGGATAAATACGAAACGAGTAATTTCAGCCGCGATTGCAGTGATTTTTCTGATGTTTGTATTCGGTTTAACGCATCGTATTCTTGCCGAAAAGCTGGTATATTCGGAACAAATGCCGCCCATAAATCCCGATGATTTGGCAAAATTCCCCATGGAAATAGGTTTATGGAAAGGCCAGGAAGCTCCGCTGCCTGAATCGATAATAGAAGCTACCGATACTGATGCACATATCAGCAGGAATTATTTTCGTAACAATGGATTGGAAAGCATCGGATTGTATGTGGCTTTCGGTCAGAAAACGCGTGATTTAATACCTCATCGTCCTGAGGTTTGTTATATAGGTGCCGGCTGGGCACGTTTAGGCCTTCCCCGGTCGGTTGAATTGTCTCTCGATGATGGAACCAGACTGCCATGCAGTATCATGCAGTTTTCAAAAGGAACTTCTAAAACTATGATACTGGATTATTACATTGTGGATGGGCGTTTTTTCAGTGATATTTCATCTGTGAGATTAAAGATTTGGCGGGGTTCCGGTGCAGTCAGCTTTATAGCTCAAGTGCAAATCGTGTCTCCTGTCTCATACATCCAAAACGCGGAATCGACTGAGAGAATTATTTCCGCGTTTGCTGTCGAATCTGCACCATTGTTAATCCGGTTATTAGAGGACTGTAAAATCAGTAAGCCGGCAGAAAAATTAAGTGCAAATGGCATATCCGAGGAATCAGTAAGTGATTAAAAATTGTATTCAGCCAAAAGACAGCTCGCAGATTTCCAGCCCAGATAAATCGCAGAGCAGCCATCTGGTATGGTGGTTTATATTTTTTGCTATTGCCGCCGTAACTGCATGGGCTTACTGGCCGATACTTATTGATCTATTTAAGGAATGGCAAAGGGATGATGATTATTCTGCCGGCCAGCTTGTTCCCATAACAGCACTTTTTCTTGTATGGCGAGAGAGGAAAAAAATCAGTGAATGTACTTTTTCTCCCTATTGGCCCGGCGTAATACTTCTTTTCGTCTCACAGGCGGCGAGAACCTATGGTTTGCTGTTTATGTTCGAATCGGCGGAAAGATATTCGCTGGTACTAATGACAGCAGGTTTAGTTCTTACTGTCGCGGGCAAAGACGTTTTTAAGAAGGTTTTTTGGATACTCCTGTTTCTCTTTCTGATGGTTCCGCTTCCTGGGCAAATACACAATCTTATTAGCGGACCTCTGCAAACCCTTGCAACAACAGGCTCTGTTTTTCTTCTCGAAGCATTTGGCGCTAATATCAGTCGGGAGGGGAATGTTGTAACTCTGAACCAGCATACAACAATGGCGGTCGAAGAAGCGTGCAGCGGCCTGAGAATGCTTACGGCGTTTGTTATTGTCGCTGCGTTTATAGCTTATATTATAAAGCGCTCTCGAACACAAAAAATTATTATAGTTTTATCAAGCATACCTGTTGGAGTAATATGTAACATTGTCAGGCTTTGTATAACTGCGGTTCTATTTGTGCTTGTCAGCACAGAAGTTGGGGAGAAGTTTTTCCACGATTTTGCCGGTATAGTCATGATGCCGATAGCAGTTTTACTGATTTTCGGCGAATTATGGATTATGAAAATTTTATCTATTCCTGAATCAACATCCTAAAAAAATCACTTTTTTGGCAAAATTTTTTTTAAAATATCAAAATAAGTCCTAAAATATCATACTTTTTCTTGAGTTATTAGCCAGATTACCAATATTTTCAGTTTTTTTAAGCAATTAGGTAATTTAACAGAAAAACTGTGATAATTATCCTTGACATTGTAAAGAAATTTCATTATGCTGATAGTATTCGTAGTTTACCTTTTTCGATAAGGTGAATCCGAGGTGTGAGTTTAGCTGTTTTAAAAAAATCTTTATAATGGATTTGAAGATTTTAAGGGATTGAAAAGCATGATATGGAATGAAAAAGTAGAAGGGGGTATAGATGAATAACTTTAAATTTATAGCCGCAATTATTTTGCTTGGCTTCTCATCCGCGGTATGTTCTGCTGATCCTGTGGATCTTAGCGGAAGTCTTCTTACCGGCGATGGACTTGAAGCAGGCGGAAGTTGGGACGGAGATACGGGTGTATTTGCTATAGAATGGACGATTAGCCTTATCGATCATAGTTACTGGCACTATGAGTATAGATTGTCTGCCAATTCAAGCCCGGGTTTAAGCCATTTTATCCTTCAGGTCTCTAATAATTTTACGGAGAATGATTTTTGGAATTTATCTTCTGGTATTAATGCCTATTTAAATACCTATGACGGTCAGGATCCATCAAATCCAGGTATGCCGGATTCTATATACGGCTTAAAATTTGAGGATTTGAAGATTGTTGCAGCAGCAGGCATATTAGGAGATGCAGAAGAATGGCAATGGACTTGCTCATTCGATAGTTTACGCGAGCCGATGTGGGGTAATTTTTATGCCAAGGGTGGCACAGATTCTTTTGCCTATAATACAGGTTTAAATGACGGAATAGATTTTATTGCGGTGCCTGATACTGTTGCAGTGCCGGTGCCCGCTGCTGTTCTGCTTGGAATGCTTGGAATGTTGATTGCCGGTATTAAATTAAGAAAATATACATAAAAATAAAAAGTGTGTTGTATAAAAGGAAAAAAGTTATTGTTTTAAATCGAAAGGGGATCTAATGAAAAGTAAAATTTTTAATGTTGTTTGTTGTATTGCTGTTCTGTGTCTATGTACTGACCTTGCAAGTGCGGACGTGATTAGTTTTGTCAAGACTATATCAAATGTAGATGACACTACTGGCTGGAGCGGCGGCAATGACTTGGTGGAGTTGGGTCATAGTTACAGTCTGCTCGGCGGAATGGCGGAAGTGTCAGGATGGATAAATGAAGACGAAGCTAATTTGAGCCACAGGCTCACAAGAGGTCTTGGTGTTTATGCCGGCGAACTGGATGAGATTGACCGAGTTGATGGCCAAATAGACCAGCTTCCCAGTTTAGCAGCTTTAGATTTCCTTCCTGGAAGTTTGATTGAGCATATTGATATAGATTTTGCCGCTGATTATTATGTCAGCTCAATCGAAGTTCGGTCATTGTTCGATTTCGATACAACAGGTTCCAATGAGGAGTGGGCAGCCATTGCTTTTTATAATGATGATGTATTGCTTCAGACTGATTATATAAAAGGCAGTGAAGATTGGGCGGATCCGGTATTAGATGGCGACGCTAAATGGAACGGCTTTGTTCTTGCGGATAAAGTAGTATTCTATGTCCCGACACTGTCCGAATTGCAGATGGTATATACAGATTACAATTTTGGTGATTTCGATCCTGCTTTAAGTGAGTTCGCCGTAGCAAAACTTACAGTTCATGCTGTTCCTGTTCCGGGTGCGATTTTACTTGGAATGCTCGGATTAAGCATAGCCGGTTTGAAATTACGGAAATTCGCCTAAAATTTAATAGTATTAAAGTTATAGTTGTAACGGAATATCTTTCGGAAAGAAAATTTTTACCTTTAGGGTGAGGTGTGTTATGAAAAGGATTTTTATTGCTGTTTTGTGTTGTGCAGCTTTTTGTTCGAGGAACGCCTCAGCAATGCTGGATACTATTAGTTTTGTAAGTCCTCTTGAAAATGTAGATGATACTACAGGCTGGAGCGCTGGTGATAGCTTGGTAAGTTTGAACCATAGTTATAATCTGCTAAGCGGTAATGCGACAGTTTCGGCGTATATTAATTTGAATGACGCCTCTTTAAGTCATCGTCTGACAAGAGGACTCGGGGTTTATAGCGGCGAACTGGATGAGATAGACAGAGTGGATGTGGCGGGGCAGGCAAGCAGTATAGAACATATAGATATTGTTTTTACCAGCCAGGATTATTTTGTGAGCTCAATTGAAGTCCGCTCCTTGTTTGATTTCGATACAACCGGTTCCAATGAAGAGTGGGCAGCCATTGCCTTTTATAATGATAACGCATTGCTTCAGACTGCTTATTTGAAAGGCAGCGAAGATTGGGCGAATCCATTATTAGACGGCGATGCTTTATGGACAGGTTCTGTTCTTGCTGATGAACTGTTGTTTTATGTTCCAACACTGTCTGAATTACAGATAGTATATCCAGATTACAGTTTTGGCGATTTTAACCCTGCTTTGAGTGAATTTGCAGTTGCAAGACTTGAAGTGACTCCAATTCCGGCTCCGGGAGCTTTGCTGCTTGGTCTGATTGGCTTGGGTGCGATAAGAAGATTTAAATTGCGCAGATTTGTATAATGAACGGCAAAAGAGAACAAAGGCACAAGATTTTGTGCCTTTGTGGACTGGTTGTGAAACCTTGATCAGTTTAAGTCTCGCAATAATAGAAGAGGAGAGCCTTTATTAGCAGTAATAAAGGTTAAACAGGGATAGTTTATACATAACAAGTGTTTGTTAAAAAGCAGTTGTATGTATGTGGGGGAATTTACAAACTTATATCATCACTCTAAATTTACTTGCATGGGATATAATCAGGTTATATCATAATTGGTGATTTTCTGCGCAAATATTTACTGCAGATACTAGCAAATAATCTAAGATATGATTATTTTGATAAAGAAATTACTAAAAACTTTCGATTGTTAATAATGAAGAGTCATAAATAGTCTTTTTATAGTAATTATCAAGCAATGAATTATATGGAGATATGTATCATGCTCAAAGGAAAAAGATATGCGAAGGTTAATGTAAAGGTACTTATTATTTTAATAGTAATTACGGCAGCTATCATAATTTCTTTATTTGCTGCTCGTCAAATACGGAGAAGCGTACTTTCGAAAATGGATTTAGATGCAGGTCAGCAAGCATATGAAAACAAGGACTGGCCTGCTGCTTATAAGCACTTCAAAGAATATCTGGGTCGAAATCCGGATGACCTTGAAATTCTAAAAAAATATGGTGAAGCACGTTTGTCTATTCGGCCGCTTGATATAGAAGCTGTTTTCGAGGCAATATCAATCTATCGCGATGTAATTCAAAAGGACTATTTTGACGAAACGGCTTATGAAAAACTGGCTTCATTATACAGGAGCATAGGAAATTACGAAGAACTTGCTTATATTGCACGAAAGCGTCTTGAGCATGTTTCTGATGATAAAAAAGCTCCTTTATGGCTGGCTGATGCTTTGACCAATCTGAACCAGGATGAAGAGGCACAAAAAACGCTGCTTCAGTTTAGTAGGGAACTCGAGAAAATTCCTGAAAAACAGGATGAATATGTACAAGCCTGTCAGTTGATGAGCAGTATTATTGTAAAGAAGGATAGTTCTCCGCAGGCGGCAGAGGAAGCCCTCAAATGGCTTAAAAAGGCGGTAGATTATGCCCCTGGATCTGCAGAGGCAGTTGTAAATCGAGCCAGATTTTATTGTGAGAGTCCAGCTATTTCAGGTATGACTTTGGGCGACAGGTTAGCTGCTACTCGTGAAGACCTTCTTAAAGCTGATGAACTTGGCACAGAAAATCCGCGTGTGAGATTCATGGCAGCCTCGAAATGGATTACGCTGGGAGATTTTGAAAAAGTTTCTGAACAGATAAAGGCGATTGATAATCTCTCGCAGGAAACTATAGAGAAGTATTTCTTTGATTCCAAGGACTTAGAAGTTACCAGATTTTTATTGTCTTCTGAAATAGCTTTGCGTAAGGGAGAAATATCACAGGCTATCAAATTGTCTGATGAATCGCTGGAACTGCTGACAGAGGAAAGGCACAGAATCAGGATTCTTCCAGCAGTCGTCAGGTCTTATGCTGCGGCGGAAAAAGAAGCGGAAGCACGCAAGTACCTTGATGAATATTTGGGGATTCTGCGCAAACAGAATGATACACAATTAAATAGTCTCGAAAACGCTTATTTGCAGGTTTTAGTAGCCAGGGGTGAAGGAAAACCATATCTCATTATTGATATTTTACAATCGGTTATTGCGAATAATGCCTCTGTTGCCGAACTATGGCAGCTTCTTGCAGAGGCTTATATCCAAACCGAACAGCCCAGGCGAGCGATTGCCGCTATCGAAAATTATAATAAATTATATCCTAAAGATACTGAAATGATCATGCAGCTTGCAAGAACATATTCCCAGATGAAGCAATGGAGTCAAGCATTTAAAAATGCCGAATTGGCAGAATCTCTCATGCCTGATGATATTTCCGCCAAATTGCTTCGCATTGAGTCCGGTATCCGCATAGCCGGCGAAAATTTGAGTAATCAGGATAAGGCTTCCCTTGAAAAATTCTCGAAAGAATTGGCTGATTTACGTCTGAAACATCCTGATTTAATAAGTATTCGCATGATGCAGGCTTCTATTGCTGAATATCTCGGACAAACTGAAACAGCAGAAAAAGAACTGATACAGGCTATTGCTGATTGTAACGATTCTCTGAACGCTGAAATGCAGCTTGCTAACCTTTATAAGAAAATTAAATCTGCACCAGACGACGCTGCCAGAATCTATACAACAGCCTGTACGAATCATCCGGATTCTGCAAAACCATGGTTAAGTCTGGCAGATTTATATTCGGGAAATGCAAAATATGATCTGGCGCAGGATACACTTAAAGAAGCTCTTAATAAAATAACGGATAAAGAAGATAAACGCTCTATAACAATTAAACTTGCTTTACTGGAGATAATACAGGGAATCCAGGAAAAACGGAATGAAGGCATACAGCGAATAAAAAATCTTGCTGAACAGGACAACAGGGACCTTCAGGCTCGTCTGCTGCTTTTGGAATTACGTGAAATCCAGCAAAACTCCGAAGAAGCTGAGAAACTTATCGGTGAAATAAAACAAATCGAGGGGCAGTCAGGTTTATGGTGGCGTCTGAATCAGTCGAAGTTATGGTTGTCTTCGGACCAATGGCGTTCAAAGCAGCAGGATATTGCTGATATGCTTCAAACCTGTATCAGTGCAGATCCAAGCTGGTCAACACCTGTACTTATGCTGGTTGATTTGTACAAGAAGCTCGGGGACACTCGACGAGTCGAAGATACATGCAAACAGGCATTGGCAAGGAATCCTTCGGCTTCAGATATAGCAAACGCGTTACTATTGTTTCTTGAAGAGCAGGGACGTGTTTCAGAAGCTGAAAAAATTCTTCAGCAGGCCGGTATGAGTAAAAATCTCTTAAATGTCTGGCAAATCAGGATGGCTCTTTCGGCAGGAGATATTTCCGAAGCGATAAAACAACTGGAACTGCGGGTATCCAATGATAAGAAAGATACAATTTCACGGATACAGTTGGCAAGACTGATTTACCAGCAGACCAAAGATGCCGGCCAGGCTTTTACATATCTTGATGAAGCTCTTGCTGTCTCTCCAGATTCATTTGTAGTTGCGGGAACAAAAGCAGGTATCCTGAAAACGGAAGGGCGGACTGATGAAGCTCTTAAAATCCTCAATGATTATGTGACAGCTCATGATAATTTCAATGCTTATCGTTTAAGAGGCATGTACTTTGCCAATGAAGGTGTGTATGAGCTGGCGGAAAAGGACTTTAGAAAACTTACAACGTTTGAGGACGGTGGAATCAATGGTTTTGCGATTTTAAGCGAATTTTTTGCTGAGAGAAAACAATTCGATAAAGCTATATCTGCAATCGAAGAAGGTCTCGCAAAATATCCGGAAGATTTGCCGCTGGAACGCGCTCTTATGAAGCTGCTTGCTGTTGAAGGACCATCGCGTGATATTGACAGGTCGAAAAATATTCTAAAGAAACTTGAGGAAAAGCTGCCTCAGGATACTGATATAATGAGATTCAAAGCTGCTTTATTGCTGGAAAATCCGACTTCGCAATCAATAGCGGCGGCCGGGGAAATACTTCAGAAAATAATTAAGCTGGAACCAACTTCAATTGATGCGTATCTTATGCTCATTAGTATTGCAGCTAAAGAGAAGAACTATGACGCTGCACGTGAGTATGTGATACGAGGTTTGGGAGCTAATTCTGATAATCCGGTTTTGATGACAACGCGCAGCAGAATAGAACTGGAAGCGGGAAATTTTCAGATAGCAGCCGAGCTTGCTAATATTATACTCAAGAAATATCCGGACAATACTGAAGCTCGTGATATTTTTATCATGGCAGCCATAAACAGCCAAGACAGCCGTCTCCTTAAGGAAGCAGGAACAATGGTTGAATCGGCGTTAGTGAGCAATCCAAAAGATGAGAAACTGCTGATAGCAAAGAGCAGCATTTCAGTTCTTATGGATCAGGCAAAAAATGCTATTCCTGATTTGGAGGCATATTGTCAAACAGAGCCAGGAAGCAGCAGTGTTTCCGCTCTTGCGGCTCTTTCTGAATTATATCTTGTCACAGGCGATTTGAATAAATCTGAACAAAAAATAAACCAGGCGGCTGGAATAGAGCCGAATAATCTGTCTGTGATATATTCACGATTTTTACTTCTGATTGCACAAAATAAATTTGATGAACTGTCACAAATCAGCACATTGTTTATATCTGCCAAGTCCCCCAACACACAGGTTCTTCTGAAAGCCGCAACTATTTTAATTTCATTGAATTCCAGGGAACTCAAAGAAGAAGGTATTAAGCTTTTTGAGTATGCAGTATCTCTTTCACCGGATTCACTGAATGAAAATTTCTACCTGGCTTCAGCTTTATATAGTATGGGAAATATCGAACGGGCAGAGAAAATATACAGAAATCTGCTTGAAAAATTCCCTAAAGATGTACGAGTGCTGAACGATTTCGCATGGATACTTCAGGACAATTATAAGGATTACAGCAAGGCATTGGAATTGGCTGATAAAGGTTTGTCACTTGCACCAAATAACCTGAACCTGCTTGATACGCGGGGAACTATTTTATTAAAATCCGGCAATCAGCTTGATAAGGCTAAAAAGGATTTTGAGAAACTTGCTGAGTTGGCACCTTCCGGTTCGAGACAGCAGGCAAAGGCATTTCTCAATATTGGCCGCATTTGCATAAAGCTCAGTGATTTTGCCGGGGCCAAACAATACTTTGTACGTGCACAGGAAATAAACCAGAAGCTTAATATATTCACACCAGCCGAAATGGAGGAGATTAAAGGATTTATCCAGTGATATGTCTTAAAGTATTTTGTTAAATCTATAATACAACACAAAAATTCAGAAGCTGCAAAGAAGTAAAATAACTTTGCGGCTTTTTATTTTTATTACTCTTTAGTATAATAATGTCTAAATATTGTAATAGAAGGATAATAAGGTTTTTGTAGAAAAATAATGGTAATTATGCAGCAAAAACGCTTTAAGGACAAAATAAAAGATAAATCCGGCTTCGTTGTGATAATGGAATTGACCAGCGGTCCGGATTTCAGCTTCGCTCCGATAGACAGATTTCTGCAATCCTATCAAGCGGCCAAGCCTGATTTCAAATCAAATGGTTTTGATTTTGTCGGTATTACAAGCACCGATAATTCTGTAGGAACTCCGAATATCGAACCTGTTGATATGCTTTCTCATATAAAGTCGAGAGGACTGCTCGGAGACCTTGATTTTATACCGCATATAAGCTGTAAAGACAAAAATTCCGATGCTCTCGTCAGTTCTCTTGCCGGATTTAAAGCGATGGAAGTCGAGTCTATGCTGATTGTAACAGGTGATAAACCTGTCAGGGGGAAGGGAGTATTTGAGCTTGACTCAATAAATTTATTGCAATTAATCAAACGAATAAATGTAAATGAATATTTGAAATCTTCCCCAAATGCACTTGATAATGTTCCCCAGTTTTTTCCGGGAGCCGCCGTATCTCCATTTAAATATACCGAAGCTTCACAGATGCAGCAGTATTATAAGATGGAGAAAAAAATTGCCTGCGGTGCTGAATTTCTCATAACACAGGTGGGCTGGGACTGGAAAAAGTCTGTTGAGCTTTTCCGTTATCTGAAAGAGAACAATGTCGATATTCCTGTAATAGGTGATGTCTTATTATTAAGCACGACTAATCCATTGCCGCGATTGATGCACGATTTGAAATTGCCGGGCTGTTTTGTCAGTGATGAGTTTTTTGCCAAGCTTTCCTCTGAAAGTTACGATGAGCATATCGAGCGATGTGCCCAGCAGGTGGCGATGTACAAATCTATCGGGGCGGCGGGTGTTGATATTGGTTCGGTTCACGACTTCGATGTATTTACCCGAATACTTCAGCGCGCATCGGAAATAGGAACTGACTGGGAACAGTACAGGGATAATCTCTGCTGGCCGAAGAAAGACGGTTTTTATCTTTATAATGAATCAGGACAGCATATCAGTCTTTCAAAACCAAAACAGAAATTTAAGCATAAATTCTTCGATATTTTTCACAGGCATTTATTTGAGCCGGAGAGTTTGGGATTTCGTGCGGCAGGTAAAGCTATGTCTGTTTTAGGTGCGAAAAAAAATAAGGGATTTGTATATAATTCTTTTGCTGCTTTCGAGTATGCGTTTAAGCACATGATGTTCGAGTGTGACATGTGCGGCGATTGTTATCTGCCTGAGAATTTCAGTCTTTGCACGATAGGCGGCTGCGAAAAAAAACTTTCAAATGCGCCATGTGGTGACGCTACAGCAGATGGTTTATGCGGGAACAATCTTGAAATTGCCTGTATAGGCGAACGGATTTATAACGCTGCCGCTTCTGTGCCAGGCGGAATTGATAAATTGAGAAAATTGATTAACGAACCGCGAATCCACAGCCTGGAGCAAACGTCATCGATTCTCAATGACTGGTTCGGACGTGACCATAATGCAAAGCCGTCTTTTATTTCGATTGGCGAGCTAATCAATTCTCTTGTGCCGAGAACAGGCAGAATAATGAAGCATCTCCATGAAATCGGCGCTGATGCTTATTCGAAGCATGGCGGCCATTTGAATTATGTTCTGGCTATGATTGACTCTCAGGCTCTGGCATGCGCTGATTATATCGCAGTGAATTTGGATGCTTTCAATAATAATCGCCGGCAGGCTGCTGATATGATTATCGAATATGTTCGGCTGATACAAAAATATGGTCACCATGTTCCGATATGTATCGACAGCAGCGATAATAAGGTTCTGATTGATGGATTGAAGAAATGGTATGATACAGGCTCACCTGTAAGGCCGCCTTTGTTAAGCTCTATTAAGCAGGATAAGATGGATGGAATTCTTGCGATGAGGAAGGATTACGACTTCGGAGTCGTTGTCCTTTTGCATGATAATGAGCAGCATTCAGGCTTGAGTGGAAAAGAAGAAGTGGAGCGTCTGTATTTATCTGCTGGAAAGATTTTTGAAAAGGCTGTTGTTGATTACGGCTTTAAACCAAAAGAAGTATTTTTCGAGTTAGAGGCATGTCCGTTAGCATCGGATTTGCAGAAGAGTGATAATAATCACGGGTGCACACATGTCATGTTTGAATCCGCGAAAAAAATCATCAATGACCGAAAAATGTCGGGTGTGCATTGTTTGATGCGTCCCTCAATGGCATGTAATACACTAAAGCGAAGCATAGGCATTACAAGGGCATATGTAAGCAAAGCATTCGAATATGGATTTGATTCTTTGTTTGTAAACGTCGCTCTCCAATATGGCAGTATTGAGCCTGATGCCGAACTTATTAAGCTTGTCGATGCTTTTATTAAAATAGATGGCTCGCCTGAACACAAAGAAGCAGCGGCTGCGCAAATAAAAGATTTCTTAAAGGATTGAATTATCAGATGAATGCTTCTTCCACATCAAAGCAAATGCTGAGACTGTTATTTTGGGAAAGTACAATCAGGTGTAATTTGGCTTGTGCTCACTGCAGAAGAATTGAATCGGATGATACCGCTGGCAGAGATATAACTACTGTTCAGGCGAAAGATTTGATTGAGCAATTGTCGAGTCTTGGCAAAAAGCAGCCCATGATGCCTGTATTGGTTTTTTCGGGGGGCGAGCCGCTTTGCAGGGAGGATGTTTTCGATTTAATCAGTTATGCAAAATCTCTTGATATTATTCCTGCTCTGGCAACGAACGGGACTTTAATCGATTCGGGCATAGCGTCCCGGATACGTGACAGCGGCGTTATGAGAGTATCGGTAAGTCTCGATGGAGCATCTGCGGAAATTCATAACAAACTCAGGCGGCAGGATGGTTCTTTTGAACGGGTGTTGGAAGGTATCGGGCATCTTCGGGAAAATAATGTCCCTTTCCAGATAAACCTTACACTGACTAAGCATAATGCTTATCAGATTCAGGATGTTTATGAGCTTGCGGAGTCACTCGGTGCGACGGCGCTGCATATTTTTGTGCTCGTACCCGTCGGCTGCGGCTTATCGCTGGCTCAGACAGATATGCTTTCGCCAATGCAGTATGAACAGAAAATGCTCGAGATTTATGAGCTGGAAAAACGCGGACAATTGCAGGTCAAAGTAACGTGCGGTCCGTTTTATGAACGTATCGTTAGGCAGCAGGGAGAGCCTGTAAATATTAAAAAAGGTCACGGGCGAAGCGGAAAATCAAGAGGCTGCCTCGCCGGACTTGGAGTCTTGTTTGTCGGCCATCAGGGGGATGTATTTCCCTGCGGGTATCTGCCTGTAAAATGCGGCAATGTGCTTGATGATAAGCTCGAAGATATCTGGTACAATAACAAAGACCTTGCCCGGATGCGCGACAGTAATCAGCTCGAAGGCAAGTGCGGTATTTGCGGCTATAAACATATATGCGGCGGATGCAGGGGAAGGGCTTACGCCGCGACAGGGGACTATATGGCACAAGAGCCTTTTTGCGTTTATATCCCGAATGAAACTGTGAAATGAATTATGATAAATATCAGTAAATTATATTGTGACCAGGTGACTCCGGGAGACTGGCTCCGCTACGGCAAAAAAGGCTCTGGCGAGCGCGAAGGTGAATACGTCCCTAAGAAAGCCTGCGAGAGAAAGCCCATCGTTGTCTGGAATATTACAAGGGCATGCAATCTCAAATGTGTTCACTGCTACAACGACAGCGGCGTAAAACAGGCGGATGATGAGCTTTCTACAAGTGAAGCAAAAGCAGTATTGGATGACCTTGGGAGATTTGGCGTACCTTCTGTTTTATTTTCAGGCGGCGAGCCGCTCATGCGTCACGACCTTTTCGAGCTGATAAAATATGCGACTGGTCAGGGACTTCGCGCGGTTATTTCTACGAATGGAACTCTTATCACTGCCGGCATTGCCGGTAAAATAAAACAGAGCGGCGTATCTTATGTCGGTATTAGTCTTGATGGCATCGGAGAAGTTAATAATAAATTCAGGGGAGTCGATGGTGCGTTTGAAAGGGCAGTTGAAGGTATAAGAAATTGTCAGAATCAGGATGTGCGAATCGGCTTGAGACTGACTCTGACAAAAAAGAACGTTCAGGAACTTGAGCGATTGTTCGATTTTTTCGAGTCTGAAAATATCGAGCGCGCGTGTTTCTATCATCTTGTCCCGAGCGGTCGGGGAAGCAATATAGCGGCAGAAGACCTCACTCATGAGCAAACCAGAAATGCCCTTGATTTAATTTTAACTAAAACAAAACAATATAAGCAAGCCGGGCGAAAAACCGATATTTTGACAGTTGATAATCATGTTGATGGTGTGTATGTCTATCTGAAATTAAAAGAAGAAAATCCTTCCCGGGCTGAAGATGTCCTCAAGCTGCTTGAATGGAACGGCGGGGGATTATACAGCAGCGGCGTCGGGATAGGCTGCATCGATTTTCACGGCAAAGTCCATCCGGACCAGTTCTGGGGGCATTACAATCTTGGTGACATTCGCAAAAGACGATTCAGTGACATTTGGAATGATACGAGTGATTCTCTTCTTGCCGGTCTTAAAGACAGGCGAAGTCATATAAAGGGCAGATGCAGGCTGTGCAAATATTTCGATCTGTGCGGGGGAAGTTTGCGAGTCCGCGCGGATTTGCATTTTGGCAGTCCATGGGCTCCTGACCCGGCCTGTTATTTAACAGACGATGAAATCGGCCTGGATGAAAATAAATTACAGGGACTGGCTAATCAAGGAGAAGTTTTTCCGATGCCTGCGTGATAGCTCTGCAGTGACCTGACCCTTGGATCTCTGGTTTTTCTTACAGCTATGCCTTTAACTGTTGCCGCCGCAGCGGTTGTAGTCGTGATATACGGAATCTTGTACTTGATTGCGGACTTCCTGATATAAGAGTCATCAGTCTTGCTCTGCTTGCCGATAGGCGTGTTTATTATCAGGTGAATCTCCTTGTTCTTGATTGCATCGACAATATTCGGCCTGCCTTCATTTACCTTGAATATAAGTTCAGATTTTATGCCTTTTTCAGACAGGTACTTATGTGTCCCTTCTGTCGCTAATACCCTGAAACCTATTTCATTGAATGTTTTGGCTGTTTCGGCAATTGATGTCTTATCAGGATCTGCTACGGTTATAAGTACGGTTCCCTCCAAAGGCAGCGACTGCTGTGTCGCTTCCTCTGCCTTGAAAAATGCCAGGCCGTATGAATCTGAAAGTCCCAGCACCTCGCCGGTTGAACGCATCTCAGGTCCTAATAATGGATCGACTTCCGGGAACATATTGAATGGAAATACAGATTCTTTTACTCCATAATGCGGTATGTGTTTATGCTCCAGTTTCAGGTCGGCTATTTTTTTGCCGAGCATAACCTGTGTCGCGATTCGCGCCATAGATATGCCGCAGACTTTCGAGACTAACGGTACAGTTCGTGACGCTCTCGGATTTGCCTCAAGCACATATACAATGTCATCAGCTATCGCGTACTGCATATTCATCAGGCCTACAACGCCTAATTTAATTGCAATTCTGCTTGTATATTCGCAAATTGTATCGATATGTTTTTTCGGGATTGATACAGGCGGCAGAACGCAGGCGGAATCGCCCGAGTGTATGCCCGCAAGCTCGATATGCTCCATAACGGCAGGGACGAAAACCTCTTTGCCATCGGAGATTGCATCAGCCTCGGCTTCAGTCGCGTTCACCAGGAATTTGTCTATAAGAATCGGTTTTTCGGGTGTTACTTCAACCGCGGCGGCTACGTATTGCCTGAGCATTTCCTCGTCGTGAACTACTTCCATTCCTCGTCCGCCCAATACATAAGAAGGTCTTACCATGAGCGGATATCCGATTCGCTTTGCTATTTTCAGAGCTTCTTCGAGACTGCTTGCCATACCTGATTCAGGCATGGGTATCTTGAGCTTCTTCATCATTTTCCTGAACATGTCACGGTCTTCCGCCAGGTCAATCGATCCCGTTGAAGTGCCGATTATTTTCACTCCCGCCTCTTCGAGCTGCCTTGCGATATTGAGAGGCGTTTGTCCGCCGAACTGAACGATGACTCCTTCAGGCTTTTCTTTTTCGTAGATGCTCAGAACGTCTTCCACAGTCAGGGGCTCGAAATACAGTTTGTCGGAAGTGTCATAATCAGTTGAAACAGTTTCCGGATTGCAGTTGACCATTATAGTTTCCAAACCCTCGTCTCGCAGTGCGAATGCTGCGTGTACACAGCAGTAATCGAATTCGATGCCCTGTCCGATTCTGTTTGGCCCGCCGCCGAGAACCATTATCTTTCGGTTCTTTGATGTTCCGACTTTATCCGGCGCGTTGTATGTCGAGAAATAATAGGCCGCGTTTTCCACACCGCTTACAGGTACTGGCTCCCATCCTTCGACAACACCGAGTTTTATTCGCTGCATGCGGATATTTTCTTCGGAGATGCCGAGAATCTTTGACAGGTATCGGTCGGCAAAGCCGTCTTTTTTTGCCTGTATTAATAGTTCGTCAGGAAGCGCTTTGCCTTTATATTTCAGCAGCTTTTCCTCGAGCTCGACAAGTTCAGCCATTTGCCCGATAAACCATTCTTTGATACAGGTTTTCTCGCATAAATCTTTTACTGAGGCTCCCTTGCGCAAAGCTTCATACATAAGGAACTGGCGCTCACTGGTTGGCGTACTGATACGTTTCATCAATTCTTCGAGAGTGAGCTTATTGAAATTCTTCGCGAATCCCAATCCATGTCTTCCATTCTCTAATGAGCGAATCGCTTTTTGAAATGCTTCTTTGTAGTTTTTGCCGATGCTCATAACTTCGCCTACTGCACGCATTTGTGTGCCGAGCTTGTCTTCGACGCCTTTGAATTTCTCGAATGCCCAGCGTGCGAATTTTACCACAACATAATCGCCTGACGGGGTGTATTTTTCAAGCGTACCGTCTCTCCAGTAGGGGATTTCATCGAGTGTCATGCCGCCTGCAAGCATTGAAGAAACCATTGCTATTGGAAATCCGGTGGCTTTTGACGCCAGGGCGGACGAGCGTGATGTTCTCGGATTAATTTCGATAACGACAACACGTCCTGTTTTCGGATCGTGTGCGAATTGTATATTTGTTCCGCCGATAACTTCGATAGCATCGACTATATCGTAAGAATAATCCTGCAATTTCTTTTGCAGTTTTTTATCTATCGTCAGCATTGGAGCGGTGCAGTACGAATCGCCTGTATGAATGCCCATTGCATCGACATTTTCGATGAAGCAGACGGTTATTTTCTGTCCCTTTGAATCCCGGACAACTTCCAGTTCCAGCTCTTCCCATCCGAATACTGATTCTTCAACGAGGATTTGCCCTACGAGACTGACAGAAAGTCCCCTGGCGGCGACTGTTCTCAATTCATCGACGTTATAAACAAGGCCTCCTCCTGTTCCGCCCATCGTATAAGCGGGTCGGATGACAACCGGGTAGCCAAGCTCTTTCGCTATTTTTTCGGCTTCTTCGACTGTATAAGCCGGGTCGCTTTTCGGCATATCAATGCCTAATTTAGTCATTGTTTTTTTGAACTCGATTCTATCCTCGCCTCGCTCGATGGCATCCACCTGTACGCCGATAATTTTTACGTTGTATTTGTCCAGAACGCCCGCTTTTGCCAATTCCGAAGACAGGTTTAAGCCGCTTTGGCCTCCGAGGTTTGGCAGGAGCGCATCCGGTCTTTCCTGTTCTATTATTTTCGTCATGGTCTGGAGGTTCAGAGGCTCGATATATGTTACATCAGCCATTCCCGGGTCGGTCATAATCGTAGCGGGATTGGAATTTACGAGCACAATTTCATAATCCAGCTTGCGAAGAGCCTTACAGGCTTGTGTACCTGAATAGTCGAACTCGCAAGCCTGACCAATAATAATTGGGCCTGAACCGATTATCATTACTTTGTGGATATCATTTCGTTTGGGCATTCTATCTTCTCCTGACCAAAAACGTTAATATTATAATCACATCACATATGCGTAAATTGCAAAGAATTTAACTACAAAAACGTAATAAAGTCAAATGCAACTTACGATAAAATCATATTTACCTGAAAAGCCGCATAATAACCCTGAAAACGCCATTTTTATTGAACAATTTTGTCTTTTTCTGTTCTCTTGTAGCATTTTTTTTGAAAAGGTAAAAATAATATCACAAAAAGAAAAGGACTCTTTCATTCTGTAAGTGTTTGCAGTAAAACGGATTAGGAACAGTTCGATGCCGGAAATTTTTACTTAAAACCTATAACAAAAAGAATCGTGTCGCGGGCATCTTGCCCGCGAAGCATTACGAGAGTGGCAATGCTGCATCTTAAAAATTCATTTTGTTAGAGGCACCTAATTAAAATTTTTTTAAAATATTTTATTTTTTGTGTTGACAAAAATACTTCAACTGTTGTAGTATATGTAATACAGTTAATACGGTTTAGGATATAGTATTATGTATTTGAGATTGGATTATCAGAGCGGCGAAGCGAT
>JAFGEF010000029.1 GCA_016931715.1 Sedimentisphaerales bacterium | reverse complement strand
TGAAATTTCCTTATGGAATGATTACATTAGTCAAATAAAGATTTCAAATTTAATGAAAAACATATATAATATATTGAATCCTCATTTTTAAACAGAAATTGAAGAGTTTACATTGTGATTCAAGATTTAAGAGAAATGTCTGATGCCCAGCTTCTGAACCTTTATTCCGAAGGACAGGAGAGCGCTTTTCATGAGATTGTGAATCGCTATAAAAACGGTCTTTACACATTTTTAAGGCAATTTCTGAACAGGCAAGACCTTGTGGAAGACGTATTCCAGGAAACCTTTATGCAGTTATTTACCAGCAGAGAAAGTTTTGACCAGAACCGTCCACTGCGTCCATGGCTGTTCACAATTGCCGCAAACAAAGCCAAAGATGCGCTTCGAAAATGGCAAAGAACCTCAGCGGTATCAATAGGTTCTATTGCAGATTCCCAGGATATTTCGTTCGATGATATGTTGAATACCATAACATCCGATAATACTTTTCCGTTCGAAGAGCTTGAAAAAAGCGAAACTTCGCTGCGTGTTTCACATATTTTAGCAGAAATGCCTGAAAATCTTAGAGAAATAATAACTTTAGCGTATTTTAACAAATTTTCTTACAAACAAATGGCCGAGATTTTAAGTATACCTATTGGAACAGTTAAAAGTAGATTACATACGGCTGTTGGCCGTTTTGCAAAAGATTGGAAAACATCTTTTGGAAACGAGGACGACAAATGAGTTCGCTGAATATTGACAAAAAACAAATTTTATTTGATTATTGCATAGGTTTAACCACAAAAGAACAATCAGAAAAAGCACATGAATTAATTACCGAGAATAAAGAAGCGGCAATACTGTATTCTAAGATGAAGGCTGTTTTTATGCCGCTTGAAATCGCTGGAATTGAAAACTGTCCTGAAGACCTCGTAGAGAAAACTTTCCTGAGGATAAATAATCTTACAAGTCCAAACAAGGGGCTAAACGAGTTGCTTAAGGCTGAACAAAACAAAAAAACTCCAATAAAAATTGGTTTTTTAAGCAATTTCAGCGAAGTTGCTGGGATAGCGGCTGCTATTTTATTGATTACAGGGATTCTGGTTCCAACCTTCGGATATGCTCGTCAAAGATATTGGCGTCAGCAATGCGGCATGGGGATGAAGGAAATTTTCAGCGGTTTTCGCAATTACATGTCAGATCATGATAATAGGCCGCCTTCAGTAGCGAGAGCTGATGGTGCTAACTGGTGGAAGATTGGTAACGAAAAAGAATCTAATACAGGTCATATGTATCTTTTAGTAACAAAAGAATATGTAAGACCTGAAAAATTTATTTGTCCAAGTAAAAAGAACTGGAACAGGCCTGCAAAAGATTCAGTTAAGTTTAAAAGTTTTATGGTGAATTATAAAAACTATCGAGATTTTCCCGATAGAAGATGCGTTACCTACAGTTTCCCGATAGTATGCCAAAAACCTAGTGGTAAACTATCATGCAGAAAAGCGCTGATGGCAGATAGTAATCCTATATTCGAACAACTGCCGGAAGACCAGTCACAAACTTTTTACATTGAGCTGAAAAAAGAACAACTGCACGTAAACAGTAACAATCACAAAAATCGAGGCCAGAATGTTTTGTTTGGTGACGGCAGGGTAGAGTTTTTGAAAACACGCCAAATCAGTACAGACGATTTGTTCACGCTGCAGGATACGGACGTATATAAAGGCAATGAAATTCCTTCCTGCTCGACAGACCAGTTCCTTGCTCCATAAATCATTTCAAAAGCAGATTTTTAACTGAATATTGCGATGAAGCTCTTATTTCAGCTTAGAAGACCGTAGTTTTTCAATGTCTGTTTCAGTATAGCTTTTTTGGATTCTTCCAGAGGAGTCATAGGCAGTCGCAATTCTTCGGGCGCCATATTCAGCATAGCCATAGCGGCTTTAATTGGTATCGGATTAGTAGCAAGAGTAAGCATGTTTTTGCATAGCTTAAACAATTTATTATGCCATTGCCTTGCCGAGACTAAATCACCTTCAAGAATAAGGTCAGTCATTGCTTTTACATCTGCCGGGATAATATTGGCAACTACGCTGATGACTCCTTTAGCGCCAATAGAAGCCAAAGGCAGTGTTAATGAATCATCTCCCGAAAGAATAGTGATATCGCACAGGTTTGCGATTTCGCTTGCCTGGTCAAGACTTCCTGTCGCTTCCTTAATCCCGACAATATTTTCAATTTCTGCCAATCTTGCGACAGTTTCCGGTGTCATGCCTGCTCCGCATCGACCGGGTATGTTATATAAAATCATCGGCAAATCAACTTCTTCAGCTATTGCTTTGAAATGCTGATAAAAACCTTCCTGGGTAGGTTTGTTATAGTAGGGCGTTACCTGCAAAGTTGCGTCTGCACCGACTTGTTTTGCAAATGCGGTATATTCAATGGCTTCTGCGGTGCTGTTGGACCCTGTTCCGGCTATTACAGGGACATCTCCTCCGGCAGCCTCGACAATTCTCTGGATAACCTTTTTATGTTCTTCAGGGCTTAACGTGGGTGATTCGCCTGTGGTTCCAACCGGCACAATAGCATCTATGCCGCCTTCGATCTGGAAATGAATCAGCTCGTCGAGAGTCTTAAAATCAACTTCACCATCCTGAAAAGGTGTTATTAACGCCACCATTGCTCCTGTAAACATTTCTTTCTCCTAACTGCTTTATATATAAGGAATTATCATAATTATGAACGGTTTGGGATCGATTATTTGCTAAATTTATCGATTAGTTTTATCATTTCTGCCGCAGCTTGCCTGATTCCAACAAAAACGGAACGGGATATAATGCTGTGACCAATATTGAACTCACACATATCCGAAATTGACGCAACACCGGCAATATTGCGGTATGTCAATCCATGACCTGCATGTACGACAAGATTTTGCTCTATCGCACGATCTCTGCCCGTTATCAACTCTTCTACCCGTTTTTCCGCCTGTTTTTGCGATTTTGCATTTGCGTACATTCCGGTATGCAGCTCGATGGCATCGCAGCCTGTCTCGGCGGAAGCGTCTATCTGCTCTTTGTCCGGTATAATAAATGCGCTGACTAAAATGCCTTTTTTATGCATTCTTTTTACAACTTCAGCGAGTCTTGTTTTATTAGCAGCACAGTTCAGACCGCCTTCGGTAGTAAGCTCCTGCCTGTTTTCGGGAACGAGAGTAACCTGGTCGGGTCTGATTTCTTCTGCGATTTTCACTATGCTTTCCGTCATGGACATTTCAAGATTGAATTTGCATGAGACGGTTTCATTTAAAAGATAAACATCCCGGTCGCAGATATGACGTCTATCCTGACGTAAATGCACAGTGATTCCATTTGCACCGGCCAGTTCACATTCAGTCGCCGCCCATACAGGATCAGGCTCATCAGTTAGCCGTGCCTGTCTAATCGTTGCTATATGATCTATATTTACATTTAGTAATGCCATAGTTTCTTCCTGATAAATCCTTAGAATTATAACATTGTGAATATCTAAAACAAGGAAATTAACAAAAAAATCGGTTTTGTTCTCATATATATCAGCAGGCTTTATAAAATTATATTATATTATCAGTGGTATGTATTTTTTTAATTTTTTTTCAACAGAAGCATTCAACTTTGATAGATGTTTTTTTTATTTTAATGAAAAGGGCTGACAAATGTTATCACTTGTCAGCCCAAATCTCTTAAAACGAGGCCGAAGGGGCTCGAACCCTCAACCTTCGGATCGACAGTCCGACGCTCTAACCAATTGAGCTACGGCCCCGTTTGTCCTACAGAGCAGGTAATATACAATTTTTCCTGCTTTAATGTCAATAGTTTTAAAATAAATTTTATATTCCTATTTGAAAATTATCTTCTTGCGGATTTTGCTTTCCTGACAAGCGGCTGGGACTTCGTTTGTTTCTTTTGGCTTTGTTCGAGCAGCTTCATTGCTTTTTCGACGTTAGCAACTTTTAAAACTCCTGTAGTTTTCCCGCCTTTTGCACCAGCCGTGCAGTATGCGTATGATATTGGTATATGATTTTTCCCTAATTTTCCTATAACAGACGCAAGCGCACCAGATTCATTATTCAAAGTAACACATAAGGTATCTGTCTCGCTAAAAGGCAGATTGAGCCTCTGTAAAACTATTCTTGCTTTATTTGGAGAGTCAAAAACTACCCTCATAACACCATGTTCTACAGAATCCATCATAGTAATCGCAATAATATTTATTTTTTCCTGTGCGAATTCATCAAGAACTTTTGCCATTACGCCCGGTTTATTCATCATAAAAATTGAAAATTGTTGTTCTATATGCATAAATTCAGCCTTTCTGACAAAACAGTCCTGATTTCAGGACATTAATATTATTTAACCCCCCTTAGACGAAAAAGCAGGGGATTAGTCCTCGCTTGTTGAGCTTGTTGTTTTAATTGCACTTTTAACATCCGGAAAGAACCTGAAAATTTTATCAAGATTCGTTATTTTGAAAACCCTGTGCAATTGCGGATTTATGGCAATGATTATGACTTCGCCTTTGTACACCGAAAGCTTTGCTCGCATGTTAAGCAGCATTCCTAATACCTGTGAGGAGAAGAATTTAACCTGATTAAAATCGAAAATCAGCCTTGCAGGCTGGTTTTTTTCGACAAAATCGCCTATTTTTTGGGAAATTGCGTTAATTTCTTCAACATCGCTTATAGAAGCGGCCTGAAAAGACACCACGCCGGCATCTGACTGAGTCGTTATTTCAACGCCTTTTTTCTCGTCCATGACTATTAATGACCCTTTAAACTATTTTCGGACATAAGGCCGGATATATCGGCTCCTATCGATATATTACCAAGTTTTATATATTTTTCAAAATAATATTTAGTTTTCCATTATATCATTCATTATTCAATTTTTGTTGTTTTTTCTTCAATATTTGCTTTTTAACAGTTGTTGTTATCTGTTAGACTGTCTGCTGCAATTACGAAAATATTATAAATTTTGATAATGGAGTAATAGAAATGGATTTACGCAAGTATTTTGAAAAAGCTGAAGGTATAGGGATTTTAGCAACCTCTGATTCTGATGGTTCAGTTGATATTGCCATTTATGCAAAACCTGAAGTCGTAAATGATTCGACTATAGCTTTTGTGATGAAGGAGCGGCTGAGTCACCAGAATCTAAGAACAAATCTTAATGCCGCGTATATGTTCATCGAAAAAGGCGAAGGCTATAAAGGCCAAAGATTATATCTGACAAAATTGCGAGAGGAGATTAATGCTTCGGTTGTTCAGGAGTTCATAAAAAGACAGCCTGTAATCGCAGATGCCAATGATGATTCCACGAAGTTTCTCGTCTATTTCCACGTAGAAAATGCTTATCCGTTAGTGGGGGAGAAAAAATAACTTTGTTTTCCTACTGTTCTGTATGAGAATAGATTGTCTATGATTTTTCCATCAATTCGATGAAGTCATTGAATAGGTAGTTCGAGTCGTGGGGGCCGGGTGAGGCTTCGGGATGATACTGGACAGAAAAAGCCTTCATCTTCTTGCATTCAATTCCCTCGTTGGTATTGTCGTTAAGATTCAGGTGTGTCAGTTCAACTTTCTTGCCTGCAAGCGAGTCCATATCAACGCAAAAGCCATGGTTTTGGCTGGTAATTTCAATTTGTCCTGTTCTCAGATTTTTCACAGGGTGGTTGGCACCGCGATGACCGAACTTTAATTTATAAGTTTTGGCGCCGAGTGCAAGAGCGAGAATCTGGTGTCCCAGACAAATACCAAATATTGGGACTTTCCCGAGAAGATTACGAACACTTTCTATTGCGTAGTCAACAGCGGCGGGATCGCCCGGGCCATTGCTCAGGAAGACGCCGTCAGGCTTTTTTGCAAGGACCTCTTTTGCTGTGGTTTCTGCGGGTACGACTATAACTTCGCAGCCATGTGAGCGGAGCAGGCGCAGTATGTTTTGTTTTATGCCGTAATCGAAAGCGACTACTCTGTATTTCTTTTCAGGCTTTAACTCACTGTTTTTAAGAACATCGATAACGCCCTTGTCCCAGTTGTATGGTTTTTTTGATGTTACGTTTTTAACAATGTCTCTTCCTACCAATCCGGGATACTCATCTAATTTTTGTTTGAGATTTTTAATATTAAAATCATCGGAAGAAATTATACCTCGCATTGCGCCTCGGATACGGATATGTTTTACAAGGGCACGTGTATCGATTCCTTCGAGTCCCACGATATTGTTTTCTTTAAGATAATCGGAAAGGGATTGTTGGTTGCGCCAATTGCTCGGATAATCGCAGTTTTCCTTTACTATAAAACCTGCGACAAAACTTTTTCTCGATTCCCAGTCTTCTTTGTTTGTGCCGTAATTGCCAATAAGGGGATATGTCATCGTGATTATCTGCTCGTGGTATGATGGATCTGTCAGAATTTCCTGGTATCCGGCCATACTTGTATTGAAAACGACTTCCCCGCACTTTTGGCCTTTTGCACCAAAAGAATTGCCTTCAAAAATCGTTCCGTCTTCGAGCAGTAATATAGCTTTCACGTTTTATTTCCTTTTCTTCGATAATATGACTGTATCGGCTTGACCCTGAGTTTTTCTCCTTTGACTGCCGCGATGGCTTTCACTACCGCCGCTGCACCGCGTATAGTTGTAACATAAGGTATCTGTCTGTCCAGGGCTGTTCTTCTTATCAGGAATGAATCCTGGATTGACTGTTTGCCGACAGTCGTATTTATTATCAGGTCGATATCTTTATTAATAATATGGTCCACGACATTTGGTCTGCCTTCAGTCATTTTCAAAACAAATTCGGTTGGGATATTATTGCGGATAAACTCGATACAGGTTCCTCTTGTCGCTATAATCTTAAATCCCATTTCATAGAGTTTTCGTGCTGCTTCGACTGCACGCGGCTTGTCACTGTCTTTGGTCCCGAAGAAAACTGTACCTGACAGCGGAAGAGTATTACCTGCGGCTATTTGCGACTTGGCATAAGCTCTTCCGAAGTCATCGGAAATGCCCATAACCTCGCCGGTAGAAAGCATCTCCGGACCGAGAATCGTATCTATACCGGGGAATTTAAGGAATGGAAATACAGCTTCTTTCACACAGTAGTGCTCTATTGCTGCTTCTTCTGTAAAATTCAATTCTTCAAGTGTCATTCCGGCCATTATTTTCGCAGCGAGCTTGGCAAGAGGTACGCCGATGGATTTGCTTACGAAAGGAATGGTTCGTGACGCACGCGGATTTACTTCAAGAATAAAAACTTCTTCGTCCTTAATTGCGAACTGAATGTTGATAAGACCTATTACCTTCAGTTCCAGAGCAAGGCGTTTCGTTTGTTCTTTTATCTTCTCTATGACTTTTTTGCTTATTGTAACAGGCGGCAGAGAACATGCGCTGTCACCCGAATGAACTCCGGCTTCTTCGATATGCTCCATCAAACCGCCTATGACAACCTGTTTGCCGTCACAGATTGCATCTACATCCATTTCGGTTGCATCATCAAGGAACTTGTCAATAAGGATTGGATGCTCGCCGGATACTTCTATTGCTTCAGCGAAACAGTTTTTTAATTCCTGCTCGTCATAAACAACTCTCATTGCTCTGCCGCCGAGAACAAACGACGGCCGCACAAGAAGCGGATAGCCGAGCTTTTTGGCTATTTGGAGAGTTTCCTCATAAGTATTCGCTGTGCCGCTGTCAGGCTGGCGGAACTTCAGTTTCTCCACGAGCTTGTTAAAACGCTTGCGGTCTTCCGCCAAATCGATGCTGTCAGGGGAAGTACCGATTATTTTTACTCCCGCCTGTTCGAGCGGAACCGCAAGTTTCAAGGGTGTCTGGCCTCCGAACTGTACAATGACGCCGTCCGGTTTTTCCTTCTCGACGATTGACATTACATCTTCAAATGTCAGCGGCTCAAAATACAGCCTGTCCGAAGTGTCGTAGTCTGTGCTGACAGTCTCCGGGTTGCAGTTGACCATAATCGATTCGATGCCGATTTCTTTCAGCGCAAAAGCCGCATGGACACAGCAATAATCGAACTCGATTCCCTGACCGATTCGATTTGGTCCGCCGCCGAGAATGATTACTTTTCTTCTTGTAGTCGGATTTGCTTCACATTCACTTTCGTAAGTTGAGTATAAATATGGCGTTGATGCCTGGAATTCCGCACCGCAGGTATCGACCATCTTATAAACCGCTTTAATATTCTGCCCGATTCGGCTTAAACGAAAGTCATTTTCCCTTACGCCATATAATGCGGCAAGGTACTTATCACTAAAGCCGAATTCTTTTGCTTTTTGCAGTTCATGTCTTGATAATGCCTTCGCTTTCGATGCTTTGGCTTTAATCTTTTCCTCGAATTTAACAATGTCCCTGATATTATTCAGGAACCATGGATCAACTTTTGTCAGGCTGAATAATTCTTCTGTTGAAAAATCTCTTCTTATTGCTTCTGCTATGTACCAGATTTTGTCCCAGCAGAATGAACGCAGCTTATCTTTCAACTGTGCTCGTGATAGTCCGGGTATTATATGTTTTGCGTCAAGCGAATACCTGTCGATTTCAAGCGACCTGACAGCTTTATGGAAAGCTTCCTTGAAAGTTCTTCCGATAGCCATCGCTTCACCAACCGATTTCATCTGCACAGTAAGCGTAGGATTCGTTTTCGGGAATTTTTCGAAAGTAAAACGGGGCCACTTAACAACGCAGTAATCAATAGTCGGCTCGAAACATGCGGGAGTTTTCTTTGTTATATCATTGGGAATTTCATCGAGTGTCATGCCGACTGCAAGAAGCGAGGCAATTTTGGCAATCGGAAAACCGGTAGCCTTTGACGCCAGAGCCGAGCTTCTCGATACACGCGGATTCATTTCTATTACATACAGCTTGCCGTTTTCCGGATTAACCGAGAATTGAATGTTCGAGCCTCCGGTCTCTACGCCAATTGCCCTGATAATTTTCAGGGCCGCGTCACGCATTATCTGGTATTCCTTGTCTGTTAGAGTTTGGGCAGGAGCTACTGTAATGCTGTCGCCTGTATGAATTCCCATCGGATCGAGATTCTCAATCGAGCAGACGATGACAACGTTATCTTTCTTGTCGCGCATCACCTCAAGCTCATATTCCTTCCAGCCGATTACAGATTCTTCGACAAGAACCTGGCTGTTCGGACTAAGATTTAATCCCCAATCGATGTATTTCCTGTATTCATCGATATTATAGGCGACATTGCCTCCTGTGCCTCCGAGAGTATATGAAGGCCTGATAATTGCCGGAAAGCCGATTTCTTCGACTACTTTCTGCGCTTCTTCCCATGAATGAGCGTAACCGCTTTTCGGGACTTCGAGGCCGCATTCGATGATTGTCTTTTTGAAAAGGTCTCTTTCTTCCGCTTTTTTTATCGTATGCAGATTAGCGCCAATCATTTTGACGCCGTATTTTTTGAGGATGCCTCTCTCAGCAAGAGCGACAGCGGCGTTAAGCCCCGTTTGGCCTCCGAGAGTCGGCAGGAGGCTGTCAGGCTTTTCTTTGGCGATAATTTTTTCGATAATCTCCGGCGTAATCGGCTCAATATATGTTTTGTCCGCCACTTCAGGGTCAGTCATTATCGTAGCAGGATTGCTGTTGACCAGTATTACTTTATAACCCTGCTGCTTTAGAACTTTACAACCTTGTGTGCCGGAATAATCAAATTCACAACCCTGCCCGATAACTATCGGGCCTGAGCCGATTATCAGTATCTTATGAATGTCCTTGCGTTTTGGCATTTTTATATTTCATAACTCTTCTTTGCTTAGCTGCACGTGCCTTTGGTACCCCCAACGGTCTATACGCTCAACTCTGCTCTACAGTTTGACATACCCCGGCTATGGTTTTCCGTGGGATTTTTGAAATAATCTATCGCAACTTAATCTTTTCGTCAATCAGATAAAGGTGTAAAAAATAAAAAAAGTGAAAGATGACTGCAATTATTGCCGCCACGTTGCTAATACTGCGGAAGCATTGAATAACATGTGTATAAGAACAGGCCTGAATAATGAGCCGCTTTTTTCATAAGAATATCCCATACATGCTCCAAGAATAAACAAAATCGGCCAGTGAGAGATATTTTCGTGACTAATTGAAAAAAACACAGATGTTATGAAAATTGCTATCCATCCGGCATGTTTGTAATAATACAAATTTGTACGTATCATTGTCTGGAAAAGCCCGCGATAAAGCAGTTCCTCAAGAAAAGGTATAATTCCAATCGTCCCTGTGGCGATAACGAGCCTAACCAAAATACTCGGATTTTCTATGATATTTTGCAGTTCCTGATGAGTCGGAATTTCGTATTCTGTTCCGGATATGAATTTATTTATGTTTATCGTTGCCCAGAATACAATTTCCATTAAAGGAAAAATGGCAAGTATATATGTAAAAGCGTAAACAAAATCCCTGGGAATTGTTTTAATATTCAGACCAAATCCTCTGAATCCTCTAACAAAATAAATTTTTATAATAAATAGTAGAAGTCCTATTGATACTAAACCGGCTGAGAGGCTTATTAACTCACTTATTAAAACCTGCTTCCATTTCTGTAAATCTTTGAACAACGATAAGGATAATTCATTTAGCAGGCCAACGGAAAGTAAAACAGCAAGAGTTAAAGCCAGAGGCAGAAAAATAGGCATGCCGTTCCTGCGAGGGATAGAATTTTCCAGCGCCTTTTTGCCAAAAGATGTGCGGATAAGCCAGATGGCTAATAATATGAACCCTGAAAAATAAATAAAAATGTCTTCAGGGCGAATAGCGCCAATTATTTCTTTGATATTTTCGGGTATATTCATGTATATTTTCACTATATTGTAATTTATGCAAATTTGTATTACATTAGCGTCAATTTTTCAAGGAAAATAGACTATGGATATATTTCGTATCGAAGGACCGGTAAAATTATCCGGCTCAGTAAGAGTGAACGGCTCGAAAAATGCGGCCCTGCCGATTATGGCTGCTTCAATCCTTGCGCCGGGCAAATCTGTCATAAAATCTGTGCCGGAACTCTTGGATGTTTCTGTCTGTCAGGAACTTCTATGTTCTTTGGGCTGCAAAATAGAGCGCAAAAAAAACGGCGAGTTGAGCATAGATTCGACCGTAATTGATAATCCTGTAGGTGATTACGATATCGTGCGAAAAATGCGCGCAGGCATCTGCATTCTCGGACCGTTGCTGGCAAGATGCGGCAGGGCGGAAGTATCCATGCCCGGCGGATGCGCGATAGGCGACAGGCCTGTAAATCTTCACATTCGAGGACTGGAGGCTCTCGGAGCGAAAATTCACCTGAAAAATGGTTATATCATCGCTGAAGCGCCGGATGGTCTTATCGGAAAAGAAATTTTTATGGGAGGCCCGTTCGGTTCGACCGTTCTTGGTACGGCGAATGTATTAATGGCGGCGGTTCTGGCAAAAGGCAGGACAGTCATCGAATCAGCCGCTTGTGAGCCGGAAGTATCTGACCTGGCAAATTTCCTGAATAAAATGGGCGCAAAAATCAGTGGAATCGGTTCGCCGCACCTGATAATCAACGGAGTTAAGGAACTTCACCCTGTCAAGTATGAGGTAATACCGGACAGAATCGAAGCGGGAACGTTTATGGCTGCCGCCGCTATTACTGAAGGAGAATTAAGAATTGAGCATTGCAGACTTGGTGATTTGATGGCGGTTGTCGAAAAATTCAGGGAAATCGGCGCGGTTGTCGAAGATGAAGATTCAGGCTGTGTCGTTTCACGAAAAGGACCAATGAAACCGACTGATATTACGACTCAGCCTTATCCGGGTTTTCCGACTGATTTGCAGGCGCAGTTCATGTCTCTGCTGGCTCTTGCAAAAGGAAACAGCTTCGTAATAGAAAAAATATTCCCTGACAGGTTTATGCACGTAGCCGAGTTGAACAGAATGGCCGCGAACTTGCATAAGGAAGGGCAGGTTGTAATTGTAGCCGGCGTGGATAAACTTATCGCCGCACCGGTAATGGCATCAGACTTGAGAGCCTCCGCCGCCCTGGTTCTCGCAGGTATGGCTGCCGAAGGTACAACAATTATCAACAGAGTCTATCACATCGACCGCGGCTACGAAAAAATAGAAGAACGACTGAATAAGGTCGGTGCAAAAATCTTCCGCGAAAAGGAATAATAGTGTCGCGGGCATCTTGCCCGCGAATGTCTGACCTTTTGAATAAAAAGCGAATGTAAACAAAATTTCATTGAATAAATTAGTAAGATGTCCCCAGAGTTTCTGTCCTATTTCCTTTTTCATTTGTCCTTATACTTCTTAATCGGTACCTTCTCCTATTATTACTTGAATTATTTGTTCAACCTTCGCTTAACTTCATACACCCAAGATATTTCAGAATTGGTGCCACGCTCGGTATCATCAAAATCAAGACACATTTTGCTGAGTTTTACAGCCATCTTACCTAAAATTAATCCGGCACCAGCTAATACTCCCAATGCAGGATAACCAGCAATCGAAATACTTCCTATCACACTAGATGTGCCCAATAGATACTTACTGTCTAACATTTCCTCAATCGTTCCAATAATTGTCTTAATCCCGTGTTTTTTTAGAGAGGATTGATAATCTTCCAGCTTTATAGTGATATCATCCTCGATATAAGCAAGCGATTTCCCAATCATCTCTTTGTCTAACCAATGGAGAAATTGTCTATATTTTTTTAAGCTTCTCTTATCTTTCCTGAATTCAATTACTTGATCCCATGTTAATTCTAGCTCATCAACAATCTCGAGTTCAGATAAAGTAGAAACAATAACTTCACGATTGCCCTCCTTGTAAAGATTTGATCTTTCTTTTTCGGAAGAACAAACAACAGAAATATTTATTGCATATTTCTTGGAAAAAGATTTAGCTGCCATTCTCATATAATTTAATATACATGGAAACGGATTTTGTTCCAATTCATTAATAAGATACTCGATATCCTTCTTAGTATATATGCGTTTATTAGGTGATAGAACATTAGCAAAAACAAGAGTGCTAATTATATCATCTTTCAATTTTTCTTCGCCTACAGTGTTTAAGGAATGGTTATTTACAACAGCTTCCATCATTTTTATTTCATGCATTTCTAAGCGTGATTCTCCGCAACATCGTATGGAATCTGGAATATCACTATTATAAGGTGGAGGTATATCAGGCCATAATATCCTATCATAACAAAGAGCAGCCGTTTTTACACGAGTTGCTATCGCTACAGTTTCTCCGGTTATAGGCAAAAGAATTTTTATCGGTCTCGTTTTATTATTTTTCATTGCCTTATATCTCTGAAATAGCTATTGTCCCAAAACTAATTTATTTTTATTATTTTCAATTTCTATTTCTAAATCCTGCAGTTCGTGCCAGTCGGTGGCTTATAAAAGGCAAGCCCGCTGGAAAACCTTTACAAGCGACTCTAAATATCCTTAAAAAACCTCAAATGGTATTTTATAGTTTATCAGTCTGATGGGCAACAAAAATAATATTATTTTTAGACAGGATAACAGGATAAACAAGAAATCATAGACTGAAAATTATGTAAATTTATGCCACAGGTATTCTGCCAATAATAATCTTGAGGTCATTCTTTTTAAGAGAATTCTAAAGTCTTTTTGTAAGCGTTCACAGAAAAACATTTATTTTCTACAATTTTTGTAAAATAACACATAATTGTCATTCCGCACTTGTTGCGGAATCTAAAAAACAAACGAATATGGATTCCCGCCTCCGCGAGAATGACAAAGTCGTATTTTCTGTGAACGGTTAAGTCTTTTTTAATTTCTCATACTCGTAACCGGCGCGGGCATTCTTCCACCCCGGTTTAAGAAATCACTGGACGAATATGGGTTCACTTCCATGACGGGCGCTTCGCCCAGAAGACCTCCAAAATTAACGGACTGTCCGGCCTTTTTCCCCGGTACCGGGATGACCCTCACCGCAGTAGTCTTATTGTTGATGATCCCAATGGCCAGTTCATCGGCGATTATAGCATTAATGGTTTCAGCCGGAGTATCTCCGGGTATTGCGAACATGTCCATGCCTACAGAGCACACCGCGGTCATGGCCTCCAGTTTAGCCAGATTAAGGGCACCACACTTTACGGCCTCAATCATTCCCGAATCTTCGCTGATAGGGATAAAGGTTCCGCTTAATCCCCCCACGTTGCCGCTGGCCATTGCGCCGCCTTTTTTGACCGCGTCCATGAGCAATGCAATGGCAAGGGCGGTACCATGAGCGCCGACCGCTTCGATACCAAATGCTTTTATAATATCAGCCACGGAGTCCCCCTTAGCCGTAGTGGGCGCCAGCGAGATGTCCACAATGCCGAATGGTATATTCAGCATTTGCGACAACTCACGGCCAATGAGCTCACCACATCGAGTGATCTTAAAGACTGTTCTTTTGATGATTTCGGACAACTGGGTCAGATCACAATTTCTATTCTTTTCCACCACGCTGCGTACGACACCGGGACCACTGACGCCGATGTTCAGTGACATATCAGGTTCTCCAATACCGTGATAAGCGCCCGCCATAAAGGGATTGTCCTCGGGCGCATTGGCAAAGACAACAAATTTCGCGCATCCCACTGCATCCTTTGTCCTGGATGCGGTCTCCTTGAGCATACTGCCGATCATGTTGACGGCATCCAGATTCATACCGGCAACGTTGGTTCCCACATTAAGGAACGAGCAAATATGTTCTGTTGCGGCTAATACGTCCGGCAGGGATTCTATTAAAACCTTGTCGGAACGGGTAAGCCCTTTATGGACAAGGGCGCCGAAACCCCCGATAAAGTCTATGTCGGAATCTGCCGCGGCACGATCCAGTGTTTTTGCCATGCTCACATATTTTTCCCGTGTGCAGTGGGTCTCCATGATGAGACTGACCGGGGTAACGGATATGCGTTTGTTTATTATAGGGATGCCGTACTTTGATTCGAGTTTTTCCGCTGCTTGAACCAGACGTTGAGCGTTTTTCTTAATCTTGTCGTAAACATTGTCAGTAAATTTATGGAAGTCATTGTCAATACAGTCCTTGAGATTTATCCCGAGGGTGGTTGTTCGAATATCAAGATTCTGATTAAGAATCATGCTGGCGGTTTCAAATACTTCTTCTACTGATATGGACATGTCTTATACCCTGTGCATCATTTTAAAAATATTTTCGTGCTGAATCTGGATTTTTAATTGAAGGGCATCTCCGATTTTTTCAATCTCCTCGCGGACCTTCTCCAGGGGATATTTTGACTCCTTCATATCCACCAGCATGGTCATGACAAAATAACGGTCCATAATGCGCTGGTTAATGTCTTCGATGTTGATGTCACACTCGTAAAGCAGCGTTGAGATCTTTGCAACGATGCCTTTCTTGTCTTCTCCTATGACCGTAATAAAGAGCAGCTCTTTTTCCATTTGGTTCCTTATAATAATTTATGCATTATCCTATGAATGCAAACTTATTATTCTATGGTTTCTGTAAACAATCTGAAAAGATATACTTGAGATGTGGTTATGTCAAGTATATAGTCATTTTCTAACGATACGATATTCTGTTGGCACAAATACATCGAGCGGATTTATCAACTTCATTACCTTCTGGCTTCCAATATTACTCCAATCCAGCAAATCAGTGGTTATTGCTCCCTTCACCCATCCGATTGTTATATGTATATGGGGACTTGCTGATGATTTTTCAGCACTCGCGACCTGACCTGCTATTTCTCCATCGCCTGCAGTTTTCCCCGGCCGGATATTTGCTGCCGGGCTTAGATGTCCCAATACTGTACAAAGCTGTCCATTTTCCAGGTCAAATATTTCGTGTTTGAAGAATATCGATTGACCAAGAAAATCATCAAATATTCCAACTACGGTTCCCGCATAAATTGTTGGAACATTGATGGTTTTATTTAGTTCGATTATCTGGTTTTTAGCATTGCGGTAGTATCCCAAGTCCAGGCCTTCATGCGGATGTTTTCGACCTGCTTTGCGTCCCCACCAGCAATATCTTGAATCATATAACATCCCCGTCCGTATCACCCATCTATCGAAGTTATCCTTGATCGTTTGATTTACGTTCAGGAAATGTTCTGTAAACTTTGATTTATCTATTTCCTTCATAAAATATGTCTGCAAACTTAGTATTTGGCCCAGCGCACCGAATGATTAAACGCGAACGAACGACTGTCCCTATTTAATTCGAATCTACGGTTATCTTAAAGTTTTTACTATTGCCTGGGGCGAGAGGAATTGCTCTGAAGACTACACTCTGAGGTTTTTGCTTTTGCAGTTCTATATCGACTTGAACATCCAGTTCGTTCAAATCTTTATTTGCTTGAACGTTTAGTAAATATATTCGACTTGCTGGATGATTCCCGCCGCTTGACATACCTGTACTCCCGGTTGTGCCTGGTGTTATTGATTTTATCGAGGTCACACTGTTACTGGTTCTATTGGTCCCGGAAGGCCAGTATATTCGAAAAGCAATATCATAGTAACATATCTCATCTTTATTTGACATGCCGCCAGACTCGCTGCCGTAATACGGTTCATACTCAAGGTACTTTCCGTCAGGTCCCCACCACTTACCACCAAACGATGGGCGGTAACATATCCCAAGTAATTCAACCTCAGCTCCGTTAGCCATCTTTTGTATCCAATCAGGATTGATCGGCGCTTCTACCGCAAATCTATCCTTGATATCGTCTGAAAGTTTTTTGAAATCTGCCTTTGATAATATTTTTCCATCTTGCATAGCAAAAGCAAAATTCAGCACTTCATCGTTAGGCCGGATTCGACCATTTTCTTCGGGAAATGTTTGCACATACCACAGGTCATCGTCTAAAAGCTGTGCCCGGAACAGATTATCTTCATGGATTCGCCGCCTTCTTATGGGGATAATAGAACCGCCGTCATCATCAAGACTCATTTCTCCCTTTATTGCATTATAATTTGAGGCAATCTCATAACGATGCAGGTAATCAAGTTTATGACCATGCCGTGCCGTTTCAAGCTCAATATACTGACAAATTTTCTTCAGGGAATCATACAACTTCGCCTCCTGATTTTGATTATCCTTATCGCTGTTTTGAGGTATCGCGGCAGTACCATATTTGTTTTGATACGCCAACCATTCGGCGTCGCTGACGATGAGCGGCTTGAAATAGTTTTCAGTATTAATGGGCTTTGCAGGTTTTTCCCAGTTCTGAATATTATAACCGCTCCCTCCGTAGTCAGTAAAGATATCCCCCGATGTAACATAGATACTAAAGCTGTCTTTTGAGCGATCAATTCCATGAAAGCAGTACATTTCCGGGTATTCCTGACCTGTCCAGATGCCTCGCATTTTAAGCTTCAAAACCTTCGGTATGTCTTCATTTTTCCCGTTAGACGTTCTATAAATTTTCCACTTCATATTCGCCGGTAGATCACAATAGTCTTGTCTGGCAATATTGCCCCTGGTTTCTACCCACATCGCACCATTTAACGTATCGATAACCAAAAAGCTGTCATATCCATCCCTGGCCAAACCATCGCGATTATAACCGTGATCGACAAAAGTCTTTCGCCACTTATTCCCAATTGCTCTTAGACGATACTCATAATAACCACGCTCAGAAGCTGCCATTTTACCCCGACCCCATCCGGCCTTTTTCGATAGTGTATCCAGCTTTGCACCATTGACAAACGGCGTTAAAAGCACAAAAACAGTTATAATAAATAGCAGAAACACCCACATTTTGCTATGGTCATTCTTCATAATTTTCTTCCCTGGTAATAATATAGAAACAGACCCTATTAAATCCCATCTGGTTTGAGTTTATTCATAACGATTATTACAGCACAAATCAGGGCTAAGCCAAGTGTGCTTGACCATGTCATAGCCAATATAGAAATACATGCTAAGATCACAACAAGATTGGGAAGGCACTGTGACATTCGAACTCCATCATTGCCTGCTTTTGAAAAAAGCCGAAATAATGAAATTAATCCAATGATAATCGGGATCCCTTTTGTGATAAAGATGATGAGGTAATTCAAGAACATTGCAAATGTAATTGGTTCATGTATAGGCATTGTAGTCCTTTCTGATGGATGCAAAGTTATTATATTCTCTTACCATTAATATATCCTAATGATAATGAATATTTTGTTATGGACAACAAATTATTCTGTTATCGTGATTGTTAAATAAAGAGCTGCATGCACATGGTTTTCTGTAAAACATTCTGAAAAGACATACCCGACATATGATTATGTCAAGGGATATTAAAAATGTTTCTGACACCATTTCTATTTTCAATCAATAAAATGTTACCGCTGTTTTTTCAACCATTCCTTACCATAGCGGTTGCACTCGTCGATAACTATTGGTGTAACATGTGCGTTTATTGTCTCAAGACTCGGGATACATGGCAGAAAGGCTCCGCCCGGTCCGTATGTATCAATGGCCCTTCGAACCTCTGCCCGGATATCTTCTTCAGTTGCATCTGCATGGTCGATTACATCCTGCTGCAGACCGCCCATAAGAACCATTTTGCCCCCGGTGTTTTTCTGGATCTTGACTATATCGTTTGTGGGGAGGACTCCCTGCCACATGTCGATACCAAGATCAACCATGTCATTTTCAAGACCCTGGCAGTAACAATCCGCATGATGCTGAACCAGTACACCACGCTCCTTGATATAGCCGTACAGGCGGGCATAGTGAGGTTTTAATAACTTACGGAAGGTATCAGGGGAGAAAAAAAGATTGCTCTTTGAACCCCAGTCATCATGGGTGTGAATAACATCCGGCTGAAGATTATCAATGAGCTGTTCAACTACCTGGAGTTTCCAGTCCGTATAGGCCTCAAAAAATTCATACATTGATTCCGGTTCCGCGTATAAATTCATAAGGCATTCATCAAATGCCATCAGGCAGTGAGCGCGTTCAAACAGTCCGCGGAAGGTAGGAACCATTACCAGAGTTGTGTCCCTGTCAATTTCGTCAACCGCCTTTTTTGCGTTACTCCAGTCCAGTTCCGGGATTTCCGGGAATTTGGCATAATCACGCCAGCGGGTAATGTCTTTAATTACCTGGTTTTCTTTGTTTACGATTGGAATAATGCCGGGATCACCGGGCAGAAAGCGGTGTTTAACACCCCAGTTATCCAGTACCGATTCACCTGAAATAAAAAGAATATCCCAGATCGAAATTGGGTCTATTACGCAGTGAAATCTAACAGCCGGAAAAGCTGCAAAGGCATAGCCCATCCACCTGGTTGGTTTTTCATTATGCATTACTGATAGAAACAACTCTTTTTTATTCATTTAGCAATACCTCCCTAAATATCTTTATTGGGTTAAGTTTTATAGTTCAGTCGGTGAATCACTTTCTCTATATCTATCTATATCTGTTTATATCTGGGGACACCTAACTAATTTAGTTCAATTGCCATATTTTCATATCCTGCATCAGTACCTCTCGGAGGCTTGAAAAAAGTAAGACCGCCGGAAAACCTTTACATACGACTCTCAATATTCTGAAAAAACCTCAAATAATATTTTATATCTTACCAATATGATAGGCAATATAAAATTTAAAACAATAGCTAAATTTCTGATATCTAATTTCTAAATCCTAAACAAATTCAAATATCAAAAGATAAATGTTCAAAAAAAACTTAGCGAGTTTTGCGCCTTTGCGGGATATTCACATTGTGCATATTAATATTTTCAAGAAGTTGCATTTTTGGAAATTGTTAGTCATAAAATATCATTCTGTCATCGGGGTCTCGTGCAATATTTGCGGATTTGCAGTTTGGGCATCTCGCCGGAGCGTTAAACTTATATTGCCCTCCGCATTTACAATTACCCGCGATTTTTTCGACTTCTTTGTGATAGTGTTGTTCGTCAATCGGTTCACCATGATAATTTTCCCGAATATAATTATCTTTCTCAGCGGTTGCTGTAGAATACGGCACAGAAAGGCCTTTAATATATCTTTTGTGTATGTCACCAAGACTATCAAAATTCAAAGATTTATCCGCACCGCATTTGTCACATTTTAGAAGATGAAAGGAAAAACCTCCACCGTCACTAACCTGGAATTTTTCCCCGCAGTCATTACATATCGCTGAATATAATGTTCCCATACAACTCCATCAACTCCATAAAAAGTTTCACAGGTATTCTATTATTATCTCTGTGTCCTCTTTGCCTTTTGTATGAAGAAAATCTTTTAAAACGATTTTCTTCATACAATATATGTCTAACTTCAATTTTGCAGAAGCTTATATTCGCTGTTAGTTCAATGGAGCGTTGCCCATGAATTTGGGTGTTGCGGTCATTGTGCATAGCGCTTCATTTTCATTGGCATCTAAATTCATAAATTCAGGTTTCTCTTTCGTATAAGCAGTCCAGATGCCGCCTTCCTTGCCGTTCGGATTGCCGTATTTGGCGAAGTTAGTCCAGTAGTCAACCATTTGCAAACTCAAAGCTTCGTCTCCTTTTGTGAAAGGCCGCCAGCTATGCCTGAACGAATGGAACACGTACCACAAATCCGAAGAATGGAAAGCGCCGCCGTCTTTGCCGGGCAGTTGTCGTGCAAATATATAGGCATAGGCCGGCTTTTTGCTCTTTTCGGCGCGCAGGGCACAGAAATCCTGAATCGGCTTTGTCGCATCAGACATGTCGTTGGCAGTAAATCCGAACATGTAAGGAATGTCGGGAATTTCATTGGCGCGAGCAGTGTCACTGAATGAGCCGGTTAAGAAATAATTATCAATAACAGGACTCCATCTCAGGCGATTGCCGGCGGCTGCCGGATAGTCATTTGCCATTTTCGTCAGCTCATCGAACGAAAGAGCACGCATTTGTTCTAATGTTGTTTTTCCATAATGGTCCATCAGAGCCTTGTTTGTCGTCTGGACTTCCCCAAAAGACGCGCTTTGTCTTGAATCGCCCAGGCCGCCGCCGCTCATGCTGATTGCCTTGCTGATCAAGCCTCTTGAAATTGGTGAAGCACACAATGTCTGGACACTTCCAGCGCCTGCGCTCTGGCCGAAAATCATGATGTTATCAGGATCGCCGCCGAACTGTGCGATATTGTTATGAATCCATTTTAATGCCGCCGCCTGGTCCATAACGCCGTAATTTCCGGAAACACCGTGCGGGCTTTCCGCCGATAAAAGAGGATGCGTAAAGAATCCGAAAACACCGAGACGGTAAGTAACCTGTACAAAAATGACGCCTCGTGAAGCCCAATCCTCGCCGCCGTCCATTTCAGGTTCAAAGCCGAAACCTTCGCGATAACCGCCGCCGTGAATCCACATTGCGACAGGCAGTTTCTTATCGGTTTGACCTGCCGCAGGTGTCCAGACATTCAGATAGAGACAGTCTTCCTCAAACGGAACTGAGCCGCTGGCCCGCCATTCCCTGCCGTAAAAACTATTCGGGTCCCATGTTTTTTGTGAAGCAGCCGCACCGTATGCTTTAGCTTTTTTAACGCCTTTCCACGGCACAACGGGCTGCGGCTCGCGCCAGCGAAGATTTCCAACCGGGGAAGCGGCAAAAGGAATCCCCTTATAGGCGATAATCCCCTTAGTGGGAGTCTCAACGCCGACAATTTTGCCGCCTTCGACAGATAATACCGGATTCGATTTTGAAATAAAATCAAAACTTGAGCACGAGATTAACAGCGTTACGCTCAATACCAACAGTAACACAAATATTTTCTTCATAACAACATCCCTTTTTTCACTAAACACTAATTGCTGATTTTCTATAACTTTAAAAACAAAGTGTGTCATTCTGAGTGAAACGAAGAATCTGGGCATCGATAGCCAGATGCTTCGCCTGCGGCTCAGCATGACAAGTATCATAATAGAACACTATACACTATATTATTATTTGTCATAATTAAATGTCACTATGATTTTACCGCTTTGCTGGCCGGGGACAACTTTCAGTTCCATCTTGCCAAGGACTTTTGTCCCTGTACCGAGAGGGGTAAGCGTGGCTGTCAGTGTGGGCTTATCGCCTGAACCAATCAGTTCAGCTTCCGTTAACTGGCCTGTCCAAAGTACAGGACCGAAAGTATGATTTAATCTGTATGTACCGGGTGTGATATTTTCAAATACATATTCATTTACGCCTTCATAGGTCATTTTTCTTACAGACGAGCCGCCGCCTCTCATCCCCATTCCGGCACCACCGCCTCTACCGCCTGAAAGTTCAATTTCCGCACCTCTGCCCATCGTTTGTTCGGTTTTTTCTCTGTAGTAATCTGTTCCGCTGTCAAATGCTTCAACTCCAAAGAAATATTTTTCATTTTTATTGAGACTGTAGATAGTTATAGTATGAGTATCATAAACCATGTAGTTATTATAGAGCTTGTCCGGCTCGATACCATAACGAACGACGTAGCCGTCGGCGTTTTTAACAGGCTGCCATGTAATAGTCGCATCACGAGGGTCCTCAAGGTCACGGGCAGCCATTATATCTTTGACCTTTGTAAATTTCGCATTTTTCTCGTTACCAAAAATTCTGAAGTCTTTAACCGCAAACATTCCATTATTCTGGGTAAATACGTTGGTCAATTTTACGTATCTTGCTTTTACGGATTCGGCAAGTTCTATATAATCGTGCCTTAGATCCTGTGTGTTATTACTTTTGTCAATGAGCATCGAGTAGTTCTTATTGTCATTTGAAACCTGTACTGTATAAGATTGATAACGGGTAGGAGTTCCGCCTCCGCCGCCTCTGGCGCCCATTCCCATTCCCATGCCGCCGCCAAATCCACCCATGCCTCTGCCGCCTCTTGCGCCTTGTGCATTTGGATCTTGCTGCTGGTCAAAATTGATTTGCATAGCATATATATCACATTGCCTGCCAAGGTCAACTGTCATATATTCTCCGGCGTCCCCTGTCGCGGCCGCCCAGTGGGTCATCATATCTTCATCTACGGCGTTAGCAGGTTTGAATCCTTCGAGAGAGGAAGATACCTCTACATATTTCTTATGGGATAACAGCATCCAGCCTGTAAAGTTACTTTTAGCCGCATTTTCTATTATGCCGGGATAATATTGCGGGTAATCGCCGAAAGCAGTATTCGAGTGCATAACGCCTTCAGCATCTACAGCGGTCGGGAATAAAGCGAGCTCTGAACTGCCTCTGCCGCCGCCATAGAATGAAGGAACCATACAAATAGTCCATAATTGCCCGTTTTTGTCGTGGAAGGTACTTCCATGCCCCGCACCGACCATAAATCCGGTTGTTTTGAACGTAAGCGGATTATGCGGTGAATACTCAAATGGCCCGAGAGGACTGTCACTGACATAGACACCATGAGAATAAGACGCAAATTCCAGACCTATTGCGGCGTATTGCAGATAGTATTTGCCATTATGCTTTATCATCCAGGGTCCTTCTATCCAGGGATATTCTTCAGGGAAATACGGCCTGTGAGTGAAATATGGAAATATCAGATCATCGGGTCTTCTTCGCTCAAAACCATGCTCTTTATAGTTACCAAAGAAACAGACTACTGGTTTTCCTATTTCCTTAAATGTTTTTGGATCCAGTTCAACGGCCTGGACTGGCAAAATCTGTGACCAGCCCCAGTACATATAAAACCGGCCGTCATCATCTATAAACAAGTCAGCATCGCCATACCTGTCACTATCCAAAGTACCAACTTGTGTCCATACGCCGCTCTTGGGATCAGTACTTGCGAAAACATTCCTTGAGTTCATCGCACAAGCATACATAGTTTCGCCGTCAGTTGCACACGATGGAACGCCCCTCGGATAGTTCGGAGCATTAACATAGGTCCAGTCCTTCATATTATTCGAATAATAGTATCCGCTGCCGCCGGTAATTAGATAATAATCATCCTTGTAAAGGACTACAACCGGTTCTCCCATCCTGCCGACTCTTTGTGAGCCGACATTTATGCTGATGGGATTGCAAAATGTCAAAGGCTTTTCTGTTATACGGATAGAAAAAGTCTCCGATTTGTTCGTAGCTTTTGAAGTGCAGGAAAATAAAGTACAAGTAATCAAAGAAAGTATTGTTAGCCGAATTGTTGTTAATATCATTCTGTTCATGATCATTCATCTCCATAAAATTAACAGATTTCCATTTTATTCCTAAACATCAGGAAATATTTACAAGATAATTTTATATTTTATCAATCTGATATGCAACGAAAAATATTTGCTTTTTCAATAAGCCCACTTTCTCGATTTATTTTTCCCAGTAGTGCTACCTTGGGTTCCAGATACGGAACTGGCCGCTGCAATGAAGCAGGCTCATAAGATACAGCGCCCCGTCATAGTACCGTTCCGGGCCGGTGGGAATTTCGGCGTTCCACAAAGCTTCGACAAACTTTTTTGCACGCTCAGTGTTAGTAGCCGCCAGCGATGCTGCCGCATTTGTTCCAACCAAACCGATCGAGTGTCCCTGTCGCGGCACGTTAAGGACAGTGCCATCGAGAGTGAATTGATTTGCGTAGTTATCTATTCCCTGAGACTCGAAAAATGCCTGAAGCCTGTCACTGATTTCCTGCTCACGCGGGTCCTTTGCCCACCAAGACCAGTCCACAGACCAGTTACTCGCGGTGCGCCAGGAGTCAAGTCGAAAAGCGCCCTGACCTCGGGCGCCGCCGTATGGCGTGCCGTCGAAATTGGCATAAGCGGGATTGAGTCCCGTCCTGGGATGAACCGTACGCTGGAATAAATCGCGGCTTGCCTGGGCGGCACGAGCCCAGAAAGCACGGTCATTTTCCGGTCCCCAGCGTGACCACAACTCGTAGAACGCGGGCAGATGATAAGACGGATCGGTCATATTGTTCCGCGAGTCGGGCGAGAAGAGAATCATGGCATGTTCCACATTTACTTCTTTGCCGACTGTTTGTTTCATCGTAAACCGTCCTCCTCCGACAGAGCCGGTAATCTGCTGACGATGTACCATGTCGGTCAGCAGCCTGTCCGCATGGGCTTTATAGTTGTAAATGCCTTTTCCATTGCCCCAGCGGTTGGCCGCGAAGTATAAAGCCATCGCGAAATATTCTTCGCCATCTGGCGCCGGTAATTCACTCATAGCGGTTCCATCTCGCCGCATCTGCCATGAGAAGAAACCGTACGTTGGATGATTTGGGTCGTCATGGTACATGTAGGTCTTCGACCAGTTCCATATAGCATCGAACTCGGCTTTTTTGTCCATTTGTACTGTAATCATCATGCCATAGGACATACCTTCGGAACGCACATCATTCTCATATATGGCACAGACATAGCCTAAAGGTCCATTTTCGTTGGAACCTGCCGGGAAATAGAATGTCTTGTTTGGGTCTGGTCCGAAAAGCTGCTGGAATGCGGCGTTGATTTTCGCCTGGACTTCGTGTTCGGAATGGCCGGCTTCAACAAAAAGATTACGGTATTTGCCGCTGGCATATGCACCTGAACCATCTTCAGTTTTTAAGCCTGCTGCAGCCCCCGAACAGATTGTAAAATAAAAAGCAAGAGTGAGGGTGAAAGTAACCGATAGTAAAACTTTCTTATAATTTTGCTTTGAGTTCATAATTACCTCCAATTGAATTATTATAAAACTCTTACAATAATTGTAATTTATTTTATCATCTGTCCTTATACTTCTTCAATAGGTAATCGTTCTTATTATTCTATCGGAACAACTTTGGCGCCAGTTCGTTCAGGTATCGGCGGAACCATCGCCAACTGTGCGTGCCGTCCGTCTGGTAGTAGGTGACATCGTAGCCGCGGTGTTTGAACTCTGCTGCCATATACTGGGACTCGGTAAATGTCATGGCGTTGGACCCGTCACCCATCAGCAGCTTAACGCGTTTGGTATTGGCAGGATCATTCAGGACACCCGGATACTGCTTGTCATAGTATTCCATGCGAGCCGCACGCAAGCCGTTGCTGGTGCACAACCAGTAGCCGAACTTGTCGAGAATCGGAATAATCGTGTCCGGCACGACATCGGGCGGCGACAATCCCCCAAAAGCTCTCGCCTCCGGCGCCGCAATCACCCGGTAGCTCTTCTCAACAAAGGGCATGATATCTAAAGCAAAGCTCCTGGCAAAGTAAGGGTAATTCTCCTGTACTCTTGCTGCTGACGCTCCTGGAGCCAGCCCATGGTAGGACGGCATGACCACAATCATCGGCTTAGCCTTACCCTGTGCGATTAGGTTGTCCATGATGATATTTGCCATACCAATCGCGGTCCAGCTCTCGTCGTCCTCGGGTGCCCCGTGGATGAGATACAGTACCGGATAACGTTCATTGCTGGAGTCGTAGCCGGGCGGAAAGTAGATGCGCATACGGCAAACCTTGCCCACTGACTCAGCCTTGAAATAGACAATGCGCACGTCACCGTGAGGGACCGGCTTGATTTCCAGGAACTCCTCTTCCTGACCTGGAACACGGACTGCGCTCTGCGAACTGCTTCGCACACTCGGGAAAACCCAGCCGTTTGAAGGATCGGAGAGTGTCACGCCGTCGATATTGAATGAGTACCCGTAGATATCCGGTGCCAGCGGTCCTATCGTAACCGACCACACGCCGTTGGAGTCGCGGGTCATTTTCCCTGCACCCTGGCTTGGCAAGACCTCGCCTGTAAGACTCACTTCGGCAGCCCTGGGAGCACGCAGGCGAAAGACAACTCGACGGTCAGGCAGAACCTCCGGTGAAGTCATTGGAGCAGCTCTGTCTCTGCCGAACCCGCCGCGAATGATGCGGCCTTCGCTATCGGTCGGAAATGTTGAAGACGTCTGTCCCTGTGCGAAAACATCAATCGTCAGACAGAAAGAAACAAAAAAACAAATCAAAAATATTTTGCTTGGGTTTAACATAACAAAACTTCCTTGTTATTAGTTAAGTTTTTTTTAGTGTTTCTCTACGGTACCGCTGTCCGATCGTAAAGACGCACGTCATCAATCAGTCCTGACCAGAAGGAACCAGTTTCTAATCCCTTGCCTGCTCCGATATAGAGTCCCTCATGGGAACTTTTAAGTTTGTACAGCATCTGATCTCTTGCTGCTTCGAGCCCGTCCACATACAGGATTCTTTCTGAGCCGTTCCAGACGAGACCTACTCGATGCCAATTGCCGTCGGTTATTATAACATCCGAAACCAGCGGCGGTATTGTGGTGCGGCCAGCCGGTGGGGATACATTAGTCGAAAGTTTACCCTCTGAATCAGTCGATAGCCAATCGGCTCCTCCTTTTTGTGAGATTATCACCTGTCCCGGAGCTACGCCTTTAATCCAGGCGAATACACTAAATGTTCCTTCAGACGGATCTAAAACATAAGGCGTGCTGACATAATCGCCTATACCGTCAAATTCAAGTGCTCCATGCACCAGTCCGCCATCGGGATGCCAGAGCCTGTTTCCTGTCAAAGTCGCGTCGAATGTTCCGGCATAGTCGAAGGCTGTTGCGCCGTTCGGTTCGTCCAGCTTCCAATATGCTTTCAGACCCACAGGTAAGACTTCTTCGAGCCAATTTGCAGCCAGAAGCGATAAATCTCGCTGGTCGATTATGCCATCCCCCAGTGTTGCTGGTCCAAGGTCAACATTCGGATCGTCCTGCTTCCATGATTGCAACAGGCGGGCATAGTCAAGAAAATCCACGCATTCATCGGCATTAAAATCAGGCAAAAGGGAAGCGCCCTGTACACGCATCCGCAGTGAATACAGCGATGTCCGTGCGGTAATGAAAAGAGTTTTGCGATCAATGCCGCCGAAGGTTACGTTGGCTGTCCCTTCAGGGACACTGATTGTTTCGATTTTATTGCCCAGGCGGTTGTAAACAGTGACGCCTGTTCCAGTGAGATAGAGATTTCCTTCCTGGTCGATGGTCATACCGTCCGAACCCTGGGAACAGAATAAAAGCTTCTCGCTTAGTGTACCGTCGGATTGGATTGTATATCGCCAGGTCTTACCTGCTCCGTAATCAGCTACATAGAGAAAACGACCGTCCGGCGTACCGATGATGCCGTTGGGCTGCTGGAGATCGGCAGTTACTCGCGTCAGTGTTTGCATGTCCGGAGTAAGGTAGTAAACATGCTGGCCGCTCTGCTCCATCGGGCCGCGATTCCAATAGCTGCGTGAAAAGTAGGGATCCGTAAAGTATATGCCGCCGGTACGCATGACCCACAGGTCATTGGGTCCGTTCAGCAGCTTGCCCTGAAAGTTTTTAATGACAACTGTAACATTGCCCTGAGTATCTATTCGCCAAAGCTCGTTGTGCTCGTCCGCACAAGTCCAGAGATTTCCTTCCCTGTCGAAGTATAGGCCGTTAGCCCGACCGCATGGAGTCAGAAAGACGCTCAATGTACCGTTCGTGGACCACTTTATGATTTTATTATTTGGCTGGTCTGTAAAAAAGACATTGCCTGCCGCATCTACGGCGGGGCCTTCTGTGAACGAAAAGCCCGTGACAAGTCTTTGCACTTGTGCCCCGGGGGCAATTACGGATGTATTCTCAGAAGCGAATCCGCCGATACTCAGTATTAAAATCACCCATGTAAAAATATGCAAGGAAATCTTCATAGCGTCCTCCAGGGCGTAAAATCCAGTTTTATTCTATGATTTTACCATAATTGAAGTTTAGGGGCAAGGCAAAAGATATAACGCCGAACACCAGTGCCGTAAACGAGTACGACAAACTGCGGGGATTCACCTGGATTAGGAACTGCGGAATTGAGCAGGGGGGGAATTAATAAGTGATTAGAGGAGTGAACTGGTTATTAATTACACCATTAAAGAAAACTGCCATAAAGACAATAAAAGGCAAAAAGACTATTAAAAACAATTTGTATTTTGAAAGTAAAAATTACATTTAAGAATTCTGTTAGTTAAATTTACTATTTTAACAGATTATTGAATCATCGTAGGGCGCTGGCGTTCGCCGACACGCTTATAATGCTCGAGCGCGCTTTCGCTGTTATCGAAATCCTTTTCCGTGTACATAAGCGAAGTTTGTCCTATAACTATCAGGTCGCCTTCATGCAGAGGTGTCAGTTCAGTGATTTTATGATTATTGATTAACACGCCGTGCTTGCTCTTCATATCCTCAGCGAGATGCTGATTGGTATTTTCATCATATCTTATTCGCAGATGTTTTCTGGAAATCATATCATCGAGTATCTGCATCGGGAGCGCTTCTGCTCTGCCAATAACGTTAATTCGCTTGCCTAAAAGCAAATATTCACCTTTTTGTTCGCCTGATGTTATGATTATGGAAGCCATTTCTACTCCTTATGTTCCAGTAATAATTAGGTGTTCTGCAAAATTGAAGTAAGACATACTTTAAGAAAGAAAAAATTGTTTGTTTTTAAATTTTTTCTTTCTTAAACTATGAAGTTAAACTATTCACGAATAAGCAGTTACAGCAAAGCGACAGATTGTATGAAGAAAATCTTTTAAACTGATTTTCTTCATACAATATATGTCTAACTTCAATTTTGCAGATTCCTTTTCCAGTAAATCAGCATATTTTACATAAAAATTCATCATATTGACGATATTCCTATCAAAGGATATATTATTATTGATTCGCGACATAGTCAATTTTTTTTTAGATTTGTCAAATTTTGGCGGTTGTTAAGCGTCTTTATATTGTATAAGTTGCTAAAAAATGTGTTTTTAATGAAAAATTAGGTATGAATAAAGACGAATTGGGCAAGAAAAAAGGCAATAATCACAAGGCGGACAGCGGCAGGCCGACACGCTCTTTTCATGCTTCTTCAGCCAGTCCGGTAGGGCAGATTGGTCCATACAGACTGCTTAGCGTGCTTGGCGAGGGTGGTTTTTCCGTAGTTTATTTAGCCGAGCAGGATAAGCCTGTAAAACGCTTAGTTGCACTTAAAGTTATCAAGCCCGGAATGGATACGAAGCAGGTTATTGCCCGTTTTGAGGCTGAACGTCAGACATTGGCTCTGCTTAACCACCCGAATATAGCGGCTGTTTATGATGCAGGAGCAACGGAAGCAGGTTTGCCCTATTTCGTAATGGAAAACGTCAAGGGGATTCCTATAACCGAGCACTGCGACCGCAACAAGCTCAGTATCGAAGACAGGCTCAAGTTGTTCTTACAGGTATGCGAAGGCGTACAATATGCTCATCAAAAAGGAGTAATTCACCGTGATATAAAGCCGTCGAATATCCTTGTTTCTGTCGATGGCGACAAAGCCGCTCCGCGAATTATCGATTTCGGGGTCTCGAAAGCTATCACCAAGCAAATAAATGAGCGGACACTTTATACCGAACAGGGTCAGTTTGTAGGCACACCCGAATATATGAGTCCGGAGCAGGCTGAGATGGGTGCGCAGGATATCGATACGCGCACGGATGTGTATTCATTGGGAGTCGTGCTTTATGAGCTGTTAACAGGTGCACTGCCTTTCGATCCGGATGCGCTTCGTTCGAGCAGTATAGACGATATAAGACGGATTATACGTGAGCAGGACCCGAAGAGACCAAGTACCCGTCTTACAGGTATGGGCGAGGAAGCAAGAAAAATTGCCGAAAATCGCAACATTGATTTATCAAACCTCACCAGGCGGCTAAACAGGGAGCTTGAATGGATTCCTCTCATGGCGATGCGCAAAGACAGGACTCGCCGATACAGGTCTGCTTCCGAATTTGCGGATGATATTCATAATTATTTGAATGGCAGGCCGCTTATTGCCGGACCCGAATCTCCCGTTTACAGGATGAGAAAATTTGCACATCGCAATCGTGCTCTTTTAACCGGAGTAGGGGCGGTTTTAATCGCGCTGATTGCAGGTACAATAGTATCGATAAATTTCGCAGTCAGGGCTTCTCATGCACGAAAAGAAGCGGAAATTGCTCGAATGGAAGCCGAACAGGAAGCAAGAGCGGCGCAGGCGATAAGTAATTTTTTACGAAAAGACCTTCTTGAATCGATGGATCCGTATGTCACTCGAAAACAGGATATTACAGTTCGTTCCTGGCTCGATGATACTTCGAGAAAGCTCGAAGGAAGATTTACAAAAGAACCTCTTGTCGAAGCTCAGATTCGTTTTTCATTAGGAAAAACTTATCGCAATCTCGGGAATTATGACCTGGCTGAGAAACACCTTATACGGGCGTATGCGCTGCAATCTGAAAAACTTGGCAATAAAGATATTGAAACGCTCGATACTATGGAACTTCTCGGCAGTGTATATATGAGAATGGGACGTTATCAGGATGCACAGACCCTTTTTGACCAGACGGTTACAGGACTAACGGAAGTACTCGGTCCTGATGATCCGAATACACTGTCATCCATGAATGAGCTTGCGGTATTATATCTTTCATGGGGCGTTTACAGTAAAGCAGAAGACCTTTATATTAAGGCTCTTCCGGTAAGCAGGAAAGTGTTTGGTGATGATGCAGCATTTACTTTATTGCTCACAGGAAATCTTGCTGATGTGTACAGATTCCAGGGACGCTATAAGGAAGCTGAAGAATTGTACCTGAAAGCAAAACAGGAAATCAATTATTTATACACAGTTGAAGACCCGGATATCATATACTATGCGTTATATTCCAGGAACGGCTTGGGTATGTTGTATATTATCGAAGGAAAATATACAGAAGCAGCACAATGCTTTAGCGAGGCTCTGGATTTAGGATACAGTATATTGGAAGAAGGGCATCCTGATAATTTGTATTCATGGAATGGCCTGGGCATTGTTTATACCGCAATGAAGAATTATGATGTTGCCGATAAATATCTAAATTCTGCACTGAAGACAGGGCGTGATACTTTGGGGGAGGATAATCCTACCACGCTGACTTCTCTGCATTGCCTCGGATGGCTCGAATATAATCGAGGATTTTCTGCATACGAAACAGGAGATTATGAAAAAGCGAATAATTATTATCTTGAATCGGAGAAATATCTTCTGGAAGCGCTTTACGGCAGACAGAGAATATTAGGTAACGATCATCCGGCGACTCTTGAAACGAAAAATGGGCTGGCTGTTCTGTACAAAACTATGGGCAGATATAGCGAAGCAAAGCAGCTTTTCGAAGAAACTTTGAGAGGCAGAGAATTAAGGCTTACCAAGCAGCATCCTGATACAATCAGGACACAGCAGGAATTAAATGACTTAAAAAATATCATGGAAAATTTTAACATTAATACGGAAGTAAATAATAGTGCTCCCGTGGAGCCGAATGATAATAAATAAAAATTATTTTAATAGAAGAATATTTTTTTATTTGACTTTGTAATTGAAATAGTGTTAATAGTACTTAGTTCTTTGAAAAAATAATAATTCGGCAGCAGGCCCCTTATTTTTAAGGGATATTCAAATGGGAACGCGGTTAAAATCCGCGACGGTCGCGCCGCTGTAAGCATTCGCTCCGATTTTCACAGGAAATTTCCGGGAAAAGAAAACCACTGTTCACTTATATGGATGGGAAGGTGTTCCGGGATAGGATGCAAGTCAGAAAACCTCACCTGAAGCTGAAAAAACACTTTTTTAAGAATGTCATTTTGTGCTGTAACAGAATGACAATTCCGTGTTCTCGCGAAGTGGAACGCAAGTGCGGCTTTCCGGAATCTTACTGTATTTTTTTCGCTATATCATATCCGGCTTGAATTTATCCCGTCATTTCCCTCGTGAGAATGACGGGTTTTTTTATGGTTATATTGTAAATTAGAAAGGCTGGAGGCAGAAAAGTTATGGTGTCAAAAAGAATGAAAAGTATCTATTTCCGGATTAGTATGATTATTGTTTTCACTTTTACCTTTGTCGCAAAAGCAAAAGTGGCAACTTTCGAAGATATGAATTTACCCGACCAGTCTTATTGGGACGGTTCGGATGGCTCCGGCTCTTTTACCAGCGGCGGAATCTCTTTCAGTAATAATTATAATTCCGAGTGGGAGTCGTGGGATGGCTTTTCCTGCTCGAATTTCAGCGATAGTATCACTATCGAACAATACAATTGTATTGCCGGAACAGGGCAGGGCGGCACTTCTCATTATGCAATATGTTATATAGGTTTTACGGAATTGCCTGTTATTACGTTAAGTTCTGAAGAAACCGTTTATGGTTTGTACGTAACAAATAATAACACTGCATACTACTCCATGCTCAACGGCAGTAAGTTTTCAAAAAAATTCGGCGGAAGCAGCGGCAGTGACAAAGACTGGTTCAAACTTACTGTCACAGGAAAAGATACTAATGGAGTCGAAACCGGTTATATAGAATTTTATCTGGCAGATTACAGATTTGACGATAATAATTCAGACTATATTGTTAATACATGGGAATATATCGATTTAACATCACTTGGCAAAGTCAAAACGCTCGAATTTAATTTAAGCTCAAGTGACAGCGGCGATTGGGGAATGAACACACCTGCATATTTCGCACTCGATACTATACTATGCCAGTCACAGCCTGCAGTAAAAGGGCCATATACAGAAGCGGGAATCAACGGATATATCAATCCATTCGATAATGGACGTCATGCAAGCCCGCAGGATTCTCAATCTGTAATTAATCCGATATTCAAGAGCTGGGCGACAGAAGCAGTTGATTATTATCAAACTCCCGGCGTTGATTTCCGCTGGAGTAATCCTGATAAAACACTGGGGCCGGTGACAGGAAATGTCAATGACATTTTCAGTTTAGGCGATCTCAGCAGACAGCAGGTAAAAGACGGCGAATCCCCGGGCTGGATAATTCTGACATTCAGTGAACCTTTCGGAGACGTAAACGGTTATGACTTTGCAGTATTTGAGAACGGCCTTATTTCTGAATCGACAACATCCGCAGGTTCCGTAGCCGGCGAGCTCCTTGCCGAACTGGCATTTGTCGAAGTTTCATCAAATGGAGTTGATTTTGCTAGGTTTCCTTCGGTTTCTCTTACCGAAAAACCAGGCAGTATATTCAGCACAATCCAGCCTGACAAAGTGTATAATCTCGCAGGTAAACACTCAAACGCTTACGACATTTGCACAGGTACGCCCTTCGATTTGCGGGAGCTTGCTGCGCACCCGGATGTTATATCAGGGCTGGTCGATATTAACGATGTAAGATACGTGCGGATTGTAGATATCCCCGGAACAGGTGATTTTTATGACAAAGCAGTTGAGCATATAGATCTGAATACAGATCCCAACTGGGCGACTTACGAGAATAACCATCCTATTTTTGACGAATGGGATACAACCTTACTGCCCCTTTATCCTTCGAGCGGATTTGACCTTGAAGCAGTGGGTATTTTAAACGAGCAGAATTATAATGCCGATTTCGATTTGAACGGTGTTGTTGACATTGACGATTTTAACATCTTCGTATCCGCATGGCACAGCAGTTTCGGTAAGTCTCAATGGCACGGCAGATGTGATTTGGCTGTGCCTAAAGATAATTTTATCGATATATATGATTTCGAGGTATTTATTTCACAATGGATGAAAAAGGAAAAATGGATTATTGAATAACATCGAAAGTAAAAAGTGAATTATGCGAAAAGCTTTTACATTAATTGAGGTACTGGTCGTTATATGTATCATTACTTTGCTGCTGTCGATAGCATTGCCTGCATTTACATCAGCACGGGAAGGGACACGAACTTTGGTATGCAAGTCTAATCTTCATCAGCTTTTACTGGCAAATATCAGTTATGCTTCTGAAAATGACGGATTTTTTGTACCGGCCGCAAGTGATATGATGGATAGCCCGGGACTGAATCGCTGGCACGGAACAAGAAATACTCTCAATGAGCCTTTCGATTCGCAAAAGGGTCCTTTGTCAGGTTATCTTGCGAATGCACAGGTAAAAGAATGTCCGTTAAAAGTGTCTTTTGTAAGAGACCATGACTGGAATACAAATTACGAGCAGGGCTGCGGCGGATACGGGTACAACATGACTTATATAGGCAGCAGGCTTTGGCAAACCGGCTTGATAACTGAGCGGGACTGGCTTAATGCTTACGCAAAGACTACAAGAATAGAAGAAATCAGAATGCCGGCACAAACGCTTGTTTTCTCTGATACTGCAATGGGTAACGATGGAGATTCGTTGATTGAATATTCTTTTGCCGAACCGCCTTTCGCAGTAAAAAACGGTCTTCCGGTTGCAAGTTTCTACATGTCACCGTCTATCCATTTCCGTCACAATAGTAATTCTAACATAGGCTGGGCAGACGGACATATCAGTCATAGTAAAATAGCACAATTCGATTCCGTAAATGTTTACGAAGTAAATTCTGCTGATTTATATTTAGGCTGGTTCAATCCAATCGATAATTCACTATTTGACCTTAAATAGCATTTAGATTGAAGGAAGCTACATAGATTCCTTCTGCACCTTTAAGATAAATTCAGAGGCAATGCGTTTATTATTCGGGCAAATGCATGTGACCTCGAGAATATACGGCTGATTGCTCTGTGGCTCAAAAGGCAGATTAAATTCATATGCCCTGAGAAAATTCCTCCAGTATTCATTATTGATTACAGGGTCATTTAAATCCATGTCCGGCCAAATCATCACACGGTCGCCTTTGGGATCAGAAGAATGCTGAACACGGGCGTACAACTCAAAACGGAATATACATGGTGACTTTATTTGTGAACCAAAAGCATCGAGCAGGCTGACGAAAAGATTGATTTCATTCTGTTGAGTTTCCTTGCCGATAACAAATTCAGTCAATGGTAAAATATCAGTTTTAACAGGTGAATATTGTGAATAAACAGAAATGTATTTTTCCTGTTCGCTTCCGCTTGCTGCGGTCTGGCCGGAAGGTGTCTGGGGATGCTCACAGCCGGAAAATAAAAGTAAAAAGAGCGAAATCAATAAAATTGTTCTCAGTTTTCCGTATGGAGATTCCGAAGGTGCGAAAATTCGCGTTTTATAAACTTCAGAAACTTTAAACATTTTCAACTTTATATACTTTTTAAAGGTCTTCATCCAATATATGTCCAAGACGGTTTTTCTTTGTTCTTAAATAATTAATATTATGCTGGCCGGGCTGGGCTAATAATGGAACCTGCTCGACAATTTTTATGCCGTACACCTCAAGCCTGCTGATTTTTTTGGGATTGTTTGTTAAAATACGTATATTCTTCAATCCTATGTCACGGCATATCTGAGCGCCGATTCCATAATCCCTTTTATCGGCGGAAAATCCCAATTTTAGATTTGCATCGACAGTATCAAGTCCCTGCTCCTGGAGTTTATAGGCATGAAGTTTATTTGTCAAGCCGATACCTCGTCCCTCCTGTCTGAGATAAATCAAAGCTCCCTGTCCTGCCTGCTCAATCATTTTCATTGCTGTTATAAGCTGGAAGCCGCAATCGCATCGCTGAGAATGAAACAAGTCACCCGTCATACATTCCGAATGCACACGCACTAAAACAGGTTCTTCATGTTCGATTGGATTTCCTCTAACATCGAGCTGGCCGATAGTTCCCTTGCATAATGCAAGATGAGGCTCTGATGAACTGATGCTCTCGTAAGCAATCAGGTTAAAATCGCCATAATCAGTAGGGAGGTTCACGCTCTCAACGCGTTTTATCTGTGTATCGCGCTGCAGGCGATATTCAATCAGCTTGGAAATAGAAGTTATTTTTATATTATGCTTTTCGCAGAACTTCAAAAGCTCCGGCACTCTTGCCATCGAGCCGTCTTCGTTCATAATTTCGCAAATAACAGCCGCCGGCTTCATCGATGCCAGGCGCATAAGGTCCACAGCACCTTCGGTTTGTCCTGCACGCACCAATACGCCGCCGTCACGAGCCTGAAGCGGGAAAATATGCCCGGGCCTGGCAAGGTCATTCGGCCTGGTATTATCGGCAATTGTCACCTGTATCGTATGCGCCCTGTCAGCAGCGCTGATACCTGTGCTTATTCCTTCGGCGGCGTCTATACTTACCGTAAAAGCAGTTCCGAATCGAGCAGTGTTATCCGCGGCCTGCGGGTACAGTCCGAGCGAACTGCATTTGTCGCGGGTCAAAGGCAAACAGATAAGGCCGCGACCGTACTTTGCCATGAAATTTACTATCTGAGGGGTTACTTTCTCTGCGGCACAAACAAGGTCGCCTTCATTCTCACGATCTTCGGCATCGACAAGAATAATCATTTTGCCCTGACGAAGGTCTTCCAATACTTCCGGTATTCCACTAAATTCTACTGTCATTCAATAATCTCTTAATTACATAACGTATATAAACTTCACGAGGTTAATTCTTCTGCTCGTATTGCTCAATATACCGACTTCCTTTATAAATGTAAACAAGTGTTGCAAAAATAGCAGTTCCCGCCGCAGACCACCATAAAAATCGCAGTACCCATATCCAGCCCGTCAGTAACACCGTAATCTCCGGGGCAATGAGTATCGCTGTTACCATAACCGATTGTATTGCTGTGGCAAGCTTGCCTGCGAAAGCGGGAGCTACAAGGAAATGTGATGTTAGAAAATATACGATGATAAATCCTGTTAATATCAGAAGGTCTTTGCCGATAATGAAGACAACAACAGTCGGAGGAAGCCAGAAATCTTTAACATGCGCTTTCTGCGAAGCCAGTAATAGACATGCACAGGTGATAAGCAGCTTGTCTGCCAGCGGATCCAGAAAAGTGCCAAGCCTGGTAATCTGGTTTTTATGTCGTGCCAGGTAGCCGTCTATGCCGTCGCTTAATGCCATTACAACGAAAAGAATTACTGCAATATACCGCATGATATTACGCTCAATTTCGTCAAGCTCCTGTGCGTTTATCTTCAGCATAAAACTTACAAAAGGGAATAAAAGCAATATTCTTAGAATCGTAATTCGTGTTGCCCAGGTAATTTTCATATCTTTTCCTTTCGAGAAGGAAATTGAATTCTTACAAATCATTTTTACGGCGTAACAGTTTTTAACCAAAAAAGTTTTCGCTTCCGAACCTTTTCAAAGTATAGTAAAATAATGAGAGAAATATAGCAACGTTTTATTAGGGATAATATGTGAACATTTATTGAGGTCTGCAAAATTGGAGTTAGACATACTTTAAGAAAGAAAAAATTGCTTGTGTTTAATTTTTTCTTTCTTAAACAATGAATTTAAACTATTCATGAATAAGCAGTTACAGCAATGCAGCAGAATGTATGAAGAAAATCTTTTAAACCGATTTTCTTCATACAATATATGTCTAACTTCAATTTTGCAGAATCCTTTGAACATTTAAAAAGACAGGAAATTCATATAGAAAGCGAAAAGAAGCAAAATGGGTAAAAGCGATAAACTTGCGACAACGTATCATAATCTCTCGATTACTCTCGATGCCGGAGTATCCATTCTGAGGTCATTCGATATCGTTTCTGAAGGATTGCAGGGCAGTCTAAAAAAAGTGTTTCTGGGTGTAAGAGAGTCGATATCGAAAGGGGATGGATTATCCGAATCGATGAAACAATATCATCGAACATTCGACCAGGTTGATTTAATGCTTGTCGAAGCCGCGGAAACTTCAGGCAAATATCCTGAATGTTTCCTGCTCCTCTCGAAATGGTATGAATTTCGCATAAAAATATTGCGTATACTGAAATCAGGGCTTATCTTTCCTCTTTTAATTCTTCACATAGCGTTATTTATCGTGCCGCTACCCAACCTCGTTACAGGGGCAATATCCTTCAACATGTATTTGTTACGGGTTTTTGGACCTTTACTTGTAATATATATTTCAGTCTTCATGCTTATTTATTTGTATCGTATATTTCACAGAGCCAAAGCCATCAGGCGGATTCTGGACGCTGTAATATTGATGATGCCGCTGCTTGGCAAGGCTGTTTGGGAGCTTTCGATATCGAGGTTCGCATTTGCTTTCAGTATGCTTTATAAAGCAGGCGTGCCGATTATGCAGGCATTGCCTCTCGCGACAAGGCTGGCTGGTAATACGTCCGTATCCAGATTATTTGAAGGCGGCGTAGAATCCGTTAAAGAGGGAAACGCCGCTATTGATGGTTTTTCCAAACGAATGCCTTCGGAATATCGCAATCTCTGGCAGGTAGGCGAGGAAACGGGAGAGCTGACTAAAACCGTTGATAAAATCGCTGAAATTTCCAGTGACAGAGCGGAACTGTACTTTTCTGCATTTGCAAAGTGGTTCCCGAAATTTGTGTACTTCCTGATTTGTATCTGGATGATTTATCAGGTATTTAGCGGCTATGCAAACCTTTATCAGATACCAGACTTTTAAACAATTAAAGTTGAACTATTCAATATTCTCATTCTGACCTTGAGCGAAACTGAATGGGGGAAATATCCGGCTATCGAATCAAGATATATGAAATTAAAAAGAAAAAGTCACGATTAAAAATCAATTATCCGTCTCAATCAATCCCACAACACCCTCACCAATCCCAATCAATCCATATGTTGTACTTACAAACTTCCAGACTGGTTGACCATCAAGAATGTTATTACTTATTAATTCAGCTTCTTCAAGTTTGTTCCCTACACGTATTTTTATTACCTGACTTTCACCCCACTGGCCCCAAAGAATATTGTTATGAATAGCAGCCGAAGTCAATTCACGATTATCATGGCTTCTATGACCTTTATACGGATCCCAATTGATATATTTGTGAGTTTCTGTAACAATATCAAATTCTGCCATGCGAGAATTATTCGAACTCCATAGCCACCATTTATTTCCAAAACTTCCTAATACAGGTTTTCCTGAACTTAATACGCCATAACCAATATCAATTTGATTAGTTGTGTATTTATTCGTATCCATTTCCCATAGTCCCAACCATTTTGCAATATCAGAAGTTCCTAATATCGGGTCATTCAGTATAAAGAAATATTTATTAGGAGCCACAAATGTTATATTCTGAATCTGGTACGGCGTGCCTGAATTGAATGGCGGCGCCTCTTTTATTGTGCTGCAAAATACCGATTCCCATTTCCGTGTATTTGTATCAAATATCCCTAAGCCGCTTTCATGGAATCTTTCTCCATAGGCTACCCATAGTTTATCTTTTTCCACAGCTATCGAAGAAATATACATTGAGGGCAAACCATTTTCCAGCGAAAATCTTTCAGGATTTTTAATATATTCTTTAGTTGCTGCTTTAGATATCGGAAATTCAACAATACCTCCATCTTTTATTGAAACATATATAGCATTATTTCTAATTTCTAAACTGGTTAATTGAGTTGGACTTGGTCCCGGAGTAATCGGAACATCCGCCTGATATAATGTATTTAATTTTTCTGTTTTCAGATTAATACCGGCAAGACATACAGTAGCATTACTTGTTATTTGCCCCAATTTAGATTCGGATAACAAGCCAATCCATAACAAATCTCCTGCTTGTTTGGCCTTCAAAGTATCGAATGTAATTCCAACTGAAGAATGAATTGGTACGATCCAGTCGTTTTTCCCAAGAAGCATAGTTACATTTAAAGTTGATGCTTGAGAATTGAATATATCCGGAAATTGCTTTTTTATTTGTGCCATTGAGTCACGTAAACTGCTTAGTGCTGTTATGATTCTTGTATCACTTTTATTAGTTGAAAGAATTCCTGCCATTTGTTCTAAAAGCTGATACCACTTTATTTTAATTTCATCAGAATTACCATTACTAACTAAACGCCCCGCGTCAAGCCCCGGATTACATAATGCTAAAATTATTGCATCTTTTTTTTCTATTAATGGTTCATAAAAATCGATCCATATTTTAATATATTCATCAGGTGGAATATTACGATATTGATCATTTGAAATATTAAGTCTGGCAAGACAATCTTTAATTTCACTAATTTCAGATAAAGGAAATTGAGCAAAAGATACTTCTGAATTCACAAGATTTTCAGAAAGAATTTTTATCGCTTCTAAGGTATAAGCCTTTGCCTGTGTTCTATCCTGCTCACTCACACTTTTAGCATTGGGTAAATAACCTAAGTCCAGGTATGCATTAAAGCGGACTACAGAATCATTAACTTTTGTTAATTCTAATAGAAAATCTCGCCTAAGCTTTAGAAATAAATCCAATGAATCTCCTAAATCCTTCAAAGCGGTTAATGATGACTGACTCTTAGCTGCATTTCTGAAAGCTCGGTCATATAGAATATTCCTTTCCCTCTCATTTTTGATTTGACCTCCCAATTCAGGAGGCATAACGAACTCATTAAAAGCTTTCTTTATATTTTCAATTAATTCATATGGGTCATCAGAACTAATCCAAGTCAGATTTGCCATGATTTGATTATTCATTAACCTATATTCAGGCAATAGTGTTTGTTTTTTAAGAGCTTTATCACAAGTTTCCAGCCATATTTTGCGTGTTTCCCGGTTAATTAATTTAACCCGCTCAGAAGATACAGAAGCTGCACTCAAAAAATAGTTGTTCGGATTCGGCCAAAAGGCCAAAATCGCGCCGCTTTTCAGCCAGCGATCATAAATATATTCTGCTGAATATTCTCCTTCTTCATATCCATCATGTATTTGACGAATAAATATTGATACTAACTCAGCCAATTCCAAGTCCGAATAGAAAATATTAAATTTTTGATATGCTTCTTCGCTCTGATCACTTGATCTATAAATATGACCATTGTTTTTCATTTCGATATTTAATCTTATAGTCCATAATTTTTCAAAAAGCGACTGAATGTATAATATATTCTCCGGCTGAAGCGCATGAGCAGTTTCATAAAGACTTAATGCTTCATCATAGAGACCATGATCTGAAAGCATTTGACCTTGTTTATAGAATTGTTCAGCCTCCTGTTCGGGATTCCATTTTGCAACAGGGAGAGAGTTTTGTAATTGCCGGATTATTTCGGTTGTCGCCTGAGCTATCGCGATAGATGGTTCGTTTGGTTCGACTGGAACAGTGAGAGATTTTATATTTTCGCCTGCGGTTTGTTTCAGGTTCAGGTGTAATTCCAACTGACCGCTGTTTGGCTGCAGGTAGCCGTCTATGAGTATTGCGGAATTCCAGAATTTACTATCTTCGCCTTCGGTTCTTAATTTTTCATCGAGCAGGACTTTTAAATCTTCTCGTTCTAACATGATTATCTGCGGCTCAAGACCCAAACGCACCGAAAGCATAACCGGCAGGGTTCTTTCCAACATCTTATATTGTTCGCCCAACTGGACGCGATGAATATCTACGATACCGATGGGAATCAGCTTCTCATCCGGCTGGTTTATTTTATTGAGCAAGCCT
>JAFGEF010000028.1 GCA_016931715.1 Sedimentisphaerales bacterium | reverse complement strand
GTTCTGCAAAATTGAAGTTAGACATATATTGTATGAAGAAAATCGGTTTAAAAGATTTTCTTCATACAATCTGCTGCATTGCTGTAAATACCTATTAATGAATACTTTAAGTTCATTATTTAATAAAGAAAAAATTAAAAAACAAGCAATTTTTTCTTTCCTAAAGTATGTCTAACTTCAATTTTGCAGATTCCTTATAACATCAGGATAACAAATAACTTATAACCCGGTAATTTAACAGGTGATTTACCATCAAGCCCCTGCCAAAACACCAGAAAAGCAGAAATATACACCTTTTCTTCAGTCTTAGCAAGTTAAAATTTAATTATTGCTCTATCCCGAAAATCTCAAGCCACTTTTTTGTTTCGCTTTCTGTCAAACCCTGTCTTTTTGCGCCTGGTTCTCTTATTGGTCTTTTTTTATTTAGCTGTTTATTAAGATTGGTCCAAAATTCATCGGTTTTAACTGAAACAGATTTTTTTGCATGAGCGGCCTTGCGCAATCTTCTGTCGCTGCTGACAATAACAAGTCTTTTCGGAGCGCTGTCCGCTTTTATTTTGTCCTCTATTATCGTATCGGCATCAGTTCCAGCTCCTGCGAAAAATACCTCAAGATTACTCAAATTCTCGAATGCGTTTTTTTCTCTTGGGCCCGTCCCGTCGAAAACCAGCTCACCTTTTTGGCCTGTAATCTGAAAGTAATTATTTATAATTCTGCACAATTGAATATCAGTGATTGTTTCACAGCTTTCATCCGTCTTGATTACCGTGTGCAATAAATTATAGCCGTCAATTATGTACATTTATAATAGTAAAATTTTCTTCAATTGTGATAGAATGCTTATTTTGCCTGAAATCTAATCTCACCCTGAACTATTGTTTTTTCGACCTTGCCTTGAACTTCCCAGCCGTTATACGGGCAGTTTTTACTTTTCGAGATGAATGTATTTACATCAATAGTGTACTGCTTTTCCGGATCGATTATTGCTATATCAGCCTGCCTGCCAATCCCGAGCGTGCCCTTGTCAATTCCTATTATCTTTGCCGGCTTTGCAGTCATTAGTCGTATTAAACCGGGCCAATCCAGAATCCCCGGCTCGACAAGAGCTTTTACAAAAAGCCCCAGCGCACATTCGAGACTTACAATTCCGAACGGCGCGGCAAGAAATTCCAGCTCTTTTTCACTTTGCAGATGAGGTGCATGGTCTGTTACAAGAGCATCCACAAGACCATCAGCAATCGCCTGTTTTAGCGATTCGACATCTTTTGAGTTTCGCAGGGGAGGATTTACCTTATAATTCGTATCGTATTCGGAACAGCATTCCTCAGTCAAAAGCAAATGGTGCGGCGTAACTTCACACGTAACAGGCAGTGAATCTTTTTTCGCGGCTCTTATCAATTCGACCGAGCCCAACGTCGATATATGCTGGGCATGATAGCGAACTTTCTCCGGAGGCAGCTTCTTTACAAGCTGAATGTCACGCCAAAGCATGGCTTCTTCCGCAAGAGGGTCTATCCCCGGCAAACCCAGAATTGTCGAATAATACCCCGAATTCATAACTCCGTTCCCGGCGATACGATCATCCTGGCAATGCTGCGCTATAAAGACATCGAACATTCCAGCGTATTTAAGAGCACGCAGCATAACAGACGGGTCCTGGACGCCGTGTCCATCATCGGTAAATCCGACCGCACCCGCCTGAGACATAAATCCCATCTCGGCAAGCTCAACTCCGGCGAGACCCTTCGTGATTGCACCCATCGTATAAACGTGTGTTTTTCTTGCCTGCCTTGCCTTGCGATGAATATATTCGACATCCGTTTCAGTTTCAATCACCGGTTTCGTATTCGGCATACAGACAACGGAAGTATAACCGGCTGCTACCGCCGCCGCAGAGCCGCTCGCTATCGTTTCTTCCTCCTCGTCTCCCGGCTCGCGGAAATGCACATGAATGTCAATCAAACCGGGTGTCACCAGCTTGCCCTGAGCATCTATAACATTCTGAACATTTTTCTCGACCTTGCCTACTTGTGCAATTTTCCCGTCAGCAATAAAAACATCGCAGATTTTGTCAATATCGTTCGCAGGGTCTATCACCCTTCCATTTTTTATCAACAATTCGGTATCCATAGTTTCATTCTCTCACCAGCAGTAAATCCGTTTATTATTCTTTCGATTTTTCTATAAGATATTCTTTTGCAGTTTCCAGCACTGTATCAATTCCTTTCGCAAGGTCATCTGCATTCTGTGTAACAGGGACATCAGGAACAAGACCGATACGCTCTATCGGCCTGTTAAGGGAACCTGTATATGCTTTAACTGAAAATTGAACCTTATATAAACCATTTTTTAACTCATAAGTTGTTTTACGGGAAGATGCGCCTGCGGTAGCTGAACCAAAAAATGCTGCTCTTTTTGTCGCGACAAACCACGAAGCCCAGCCTTCGCCCGCACTGATACATCGGCTGTCTATCAGAAGCGCAATAGGTCCTTTAAATCGCGGCCTTTCAGGTTCGTCTGAATCCTTATCCATCGCAAAGTTCAAAAATGCTTTGTTCGCATCGAATCCCCCGCCGCTGTTGCCGCGCACGTCAATAATTATTCCTTTTGCTTTTTTCAATTCATCAACAGCTTTATCAAGCAGAGTAATCAGGTTGTTACCAATTCGCCTGACGTAAATATAACCAATGTCACTATCCAGCATTTTCCATGATACTTCGCCCGAATCATCTATTCCATCCATGGGAACTGGCAAACGCGGCAAATATCGCACTTTATACGCCGCAGGAAGTTCATACTTTTTAACCTCGCCATCGAGAGCGAGCAATTCTAGTTTTACAATCGAATTCTGCTTTTCCTGACGAAGGAAAAACTGTAAAGCATGATAACGCAGATAACGCTCGCTTGAATAACCGACATACTTTTTGTAGAATTGCATTGTATCTGCCATTACATCTTCGGCAGTCTTACCGTTAATGCTTTTTACAACCATTCCAATTTTAATTCCGGCCTTTTCAGCCGGACTATTCTTATCAATATAATAGACAACAGGTCTTGCCTTATCATCCTCAAGACACGCAAAACCAGGGTCCCACTGCGGGAAAGATATTTCAGGAAGCTTTGCAGTTCCTTCCTGCAAATTCGCGTGGCTATCTTCGAGCCTTGCAACTAACTCCATACACAAAAGACCGAATTCCAGGTCATTAGTGACTTTTTCAATTCGCGGCATAAATTCCTGTCCCACCGCTTTCCAATCAATGCCTTTCATCTCGAAGCATGGATACTGCCGGCCTAATACATCATACAAATCAATAAAAGCTTCTTTATAGCTCCCCTTTTCAGCCGTACCCATAGCAGCTTTGGCTTCTTCTGCTGCTTTTTTACTTTTAGCCTGCTTCTCTCTCTGTTCTACAACCTGTTGCAACTGAATGTAATAACAAGAAGCAATAAAATCACCAATCGTTGTTTTTTGTCCACTCGGAAGCACAAGCTCTTTTTCCAGATGAGGGCCAATCGTTGTCATCATTCCGAACAATCCCGATTCGGCTGTTATACCTATATCCTTATATATATTCAAAATGAAATTCGGATTATCAGAAACGATTTCTTTAACTTCATTAAATATCGGCAGTAATTCCTCCGGCGGATCATGCCTGCTGTTTGACCAGCCATTCACAAAAGGAATATATTCCAGTTTAGTTGTCGAATTTGACTCAATCTCTGCTTTACCATCCAGCCAGCCGGGAATATTGTCATTGGCAAACATTGCTAAATAAACTGTTCCTTCAGGGAGGCCCATTATTGTTGTTTTTGCAGAAGGTATCCTGTTTCCGCACAATATATTCTGTGCAAACTCACCACCCCAGCCGGCAAAACCAAGAATCGGATCGGCACGTGTCGGTTTCGTACTGAGAACAACTATTGTGGCATCGCTCTGTTCGAGATACAATACACCAGTACCCAAAGAACGAAGTGTAACATTTTCCGTATTATCGGTTTCGACTTTAATATGCTCAGCAATTCCGTTTAATTCAATTACTTCGCCGTTCTTTTCGAAAATATCTTTTATCTCTTTCCCGTCTTTCCACGACTGAGCAATAAGGCGATATTCGCCAGCCGGTATATTTTCAAAAACAAACTCTCCCTTGTCGTTCGATACGGTAAATACAAGACCTTTTTGGCCCCCTAAAAATGTATCTGATAATAAAGCAAAGGTGTCTTTACAAATCGGGGAACCCGTTTTCTGGTCACATAAAATTACAACAGAACCTTCGACAGGTTTATCCTGTGCATCAAGAACTTTTCCTTTGAGGATTTCGAAAAATCTTTTTTCATTTATAGTATCAGTTCTTGCAATTACAGCAGGTGTTCCTCTAACAACAGGAATATTACCTGTCGTGACTATTGTCGCATTGTTACCAACGCGTGAAACGTCTTTCACAATCTCACTTTTATCACGGCCAAAAAGCCAACAGCCAACAAGACCTTCCTCATTACTATTAAGCTTTTTGGACATATCCTCACGAATATTTTCTTCTGTACGAGCAATATTCCATATCCGGACTTCAGCGATTTTACCTTTATATATATCACGAAAAGTTTCAGAGTTGCGGCCGATATTCAACTTGATGTCATTTGTCACTATTGGCACGGATCTTTCTTGAGTCTGATCAATTTTGCCGTTTATAAAGAGTTTAATCTGTGAACCATCATAAGTAGCCGCAATATGATACCATTTATTAGCCTCAAGATATGAATTGGAAAAGACGCAATTCATATTCGCCATATCCAGACCCAATCTTCTTTTGCTTCTGGTACTCTCAAGTGTAAATTCATAACCTGAGCGGCGTTCCCAACCTTTCGAAATAATTCGAGGATTATCGGTACCACCTTCTTCGAAGTTTATCCATGCTTCCAGCGTAAATTTATTTTTCAAATCAAGTGACGGATTATCATCAACTGAAACGTAATCATCAATCCCGTCAAACTGCAACCAATAATCCTGGCTTAATGAACTTGCAATTGTCTGATTCTGTATATTTCCCCCTGTTGCCGCTGATTTAACCTGTGTTGGCCCGATTTTCTCCAGAACTCTTTTGGCTTGAGCAGCTATTTCCGGAACGCTGCTATTAACATAAGTTGCTACTTTATCTCCAACATTCGGCACGGTGAAAATAGTTAAATATCCTTCCACGCCAGCAAGTAAATGCAATGTGTTTTCAACAACTGTTGTGTCCGGTGAATTGAGACAGATACGTACCTGAATATTTATACTGTCTCGTAAAAGACCGGGATTAGCTAAACCATTCAAATAATGCGCGATACTATTAATATCGATATTTTTGTGACTCAGAAGTTTGGTGAGCCAATCACTTATCAGGAATTTCTGCACTTCATAATAACGTTCATTATTTCCATTTGCGACCATATATTGAAGTGCTAAATTGCATTTATCACGATCATATACATCCGAAGTTAAAATTGAAGCCATTTCTTCACAATATTCCGGCTCCAGTATTGAAACTATAGGAAGAAATTCTTTACGCTCATCAAAATCAAGATCGAAAATATTTAGTGGAATAAAATCTATTTTAAGACGGTTATTTTCAGATTCTGTATTAAGCCAGCTCTTCCAGGGTCCTTTATCGCGAATATCCTTTCTCCCGGTTATCGATTTTAATACACCAATATAAGCATTTTTAACAGGAGTATAGCTTTCTATGGAATAAGCGCGAATCAAATCATCAATAATGTTTTTATTACCGCTTGCCGCAAGTGATTGGATTGTTTTTATACGAACGTCCGGATCGCGATGATATAGAAATATTAATGAAGAAGGCTCAAATGTTTTACTAATACAGTGTGCTGCTGTGATAAGTATAATAAACGCGGATATAAATATTCGCTTTTTCATTTTTCCTTTGTCACCATTACCGCCTGGTTTACAAGAAATAATACGGCCATCCTTACGGCCAATCCGTTTTTAACCTGCTCGAGAATAACACTGTTTTTACCATCTGCCACTTCGCTTTCAATTTCCAGGCCTCTGTTAATCGGTCCCGGGTGCATTACTAAAATATCAGGTTTGGCCTTCTGCATGCGTTCGACAGTCAAGCCGAAGTAATGAGAGTATTCTCTTATAGAAGGAAACGGATTGCCGCCAAGTCTTTCAAACTGAATTCGAAGCATATTAATCACATCAACTTTTTCGATTACTTCATCGAGCGAGTCACTTACCTTGACAGGTAATTTATGTACCTGTGACGGCATAAGAGTTGGAGGCCCGACAAAAGTCACCTCGGCTCCGAGCTTCGTCATTGCCCACATATCACTGCGAGCTACTCTCGAATGAGCGATGTCACCGACTATGGCAATCTTTAGACCTTCGAGCGAGCCTTTTATCTTGCGGATAGTATAAACATCGAGAAGCCCCTGTGTCGGATGCTCACAATATCCATCGCCTGCATTGACAACCGCCGCTTTTATATTCCTGCTCAAAAACCTCGGAGCTCCACCGGCATTGTGCCGAATAACTACAATATCTATTCCCATAGCTTCGAGGTTTCTTGCCGTATCGAGAAGTGTCTCACCTTTGCTCACGGAACTGCTTTTCTGTGTGAACTCGATAACATCCGCGCTTAACCTGTTGGCAGCCAGAGAAAAACTGTTTCGCGTTCGCGTGCTGTCCTCGAAGAACAGGTTCACAACTACTTTGCCTCGCAAAGGTGGAGCTTTCTTGACAGACCTCGTACTTACCTGCTCGAATCCTGTAGCTGTATCAAGTATATATGTAATTTCCTCTGCGCTTAATTCCCTTAATCCAAGCAGGTGTTTGCGGTTCCAATTGAACTGTTTAGTTTTTCTTATAAAAGCCATTTTCGCTTAAAACATCCTTATTTTATAACTACTTCGTCTTTACCATCTGATTCAACGAGATTTACATGCACCATCTCTTCCGGCTCTGCATCAGCTTTATAACCGACATAATCCGCCTGTATCGGAAATTCCCGGCCGTCTCTTTCTACAAGCACCGCAAGTCTAATCGCCTGCGGCCTGCCTAAATCTATCAACGCATCCATTGCCGCACGGGCAGACCTGCCTGTGTGAAGTACATCATCAACAAGTATTATTATTTTATGGTCTATATCAAAACCGATTTCTGTTGTGCGAACATTAGGCTGAAAAGAATTCTGGGGCATATTCAGGTCGTCACGATACAATGTTATATCAAGAGTACCGCATGGAATATCTTTCTTAAGTTTTTTCGAGAGCATCGCCGCAAGCCTTTGCGCCAGAACTTCACCCCTGCTGCGAATTCCTATTACCGCGATTTCCTGGCCCGATGGAATCTTACTGATAATCTCGACTGTTAAATTTCTGAGAATATTACTTATCTTTTCAGAATCCAAAATTACTTTCATAGTCATATCAAACCTTTAATAATACCCCTTAATATTTTCAGGAGTATAACACCTCTTGAAGATAAAGGCAAGTTTTCCTGAAAACTTTAAAATATCTGCGTTACAACAACTTAAAAACTTCATCATCTGTCCTTGAATAAACAACAGAAAGACAAAAAATATTCGTATATTTATAATTATCCTATATACACATAAGTGCTTAAATACAATAGACTTACGAGAGAGTGTGTGTGTGTG
>JAFGEF010000027.1 GCA_016931715.1 Sedimentisphaerales bacterium | reverse complement strand
CATTGAAAATTTTAAGCCCCGCATATTTATGCGGGGCTTTTTTGTATAATGTTGGTTAAAATGCATTAAATGCATCATTTTCCCATAACACAATAAATGTAGGGTAGAGCAATAAAATTATAAAAATAACTATGACACCGCACCCTCCACAATGGCAATCTCTTCAGGCGTCAGATCGTACAACTGGTATACGAGCTGGTCGATTTGGGATTCGAGAAAGGAAACATCGTAAGGTGCCTTTATTTCATAAAGTTAATCGTCATGGCAGCAACACGACAGGCTGTTGCTTTTCGTCTTTTCAAAAGCTTCTTTGCCTTCGGAGTATGCAAACCAGGCTATGCCAGTGTTTCATCTTCAATGCCATAGAATACCGAAACCAATCCTTCGGCCAGGTTGTACACTATAGTTGCAATGGCCAGGAAAAATGCCGTGCGCAGCAGGTATTCACTTAGTTTTCCAGTTTTTTTATTCACATTCCGAAATTTGTGGCTATGAGTTAAATATTATCATGTGAAAGATATTGGTAGTTTTCTATAAACATAAACGGTTGCATCTTGCTTAATTATTGATCTAAGTACATGATAAAAAAATCATAACGCACAGAATGATAGTAAAATGCACGTTTTATTGTACGATGTTGATTTTTAAAATGTTTGTCTTTCCAAGTTCGTTAAGCGGTAAACTGCCAACATGAATCACACAGTCGCCTTCAGTCAGTAGATTTTTTTCTTTAAGAATTCTTATTGATTCTACAATTGCATCTTCGAGTTGTTCATAAGTATGTAAGTACAATACCCGTACACCCCATGCAACAGCCAAATACTGCAATACTTTCATATTGCTGGTAAAAGCAAAAATATCGGTTTTAGGCCTGTGACTTGAAATATGGAAAGCTGTATACCCTGAATGTGTAAATGTAATGATGGCTTTTGCGTTAACTTCTTTTGCCAATATCGATGCATGGTGACAAATTGAGTCTGCCAGGAAAGCAGAAGTTCCTTCAATCGGAGAATTATTTTTGTTGAAAGGATTGCCATACGCTTCCGTATAAAAAATGATTTTTTGCATATTCAAAATTGTCTCTACAGGAAATTTGCCAATAGAAGTCTCACCGCTAAGCATGAGTGCGTCCGCGCCATCGAGCACAGCGTTTGTCACATCAGTGGCTTCGGCTCGTGTTGGGGTGAAATTCGTAATCATACTTTCCATCATTTGCGTTGCAACAATTACGGGCTTTGCCTGTCTGTTGCATTTTTCAATAATTTGTTTTTGTATTAAAGGAACTTCATTAAAAGGCATTTCCACTCCCAGGTCGCCGCGTGCAACCATTATTCCATCGGCCTGTTCAATGATCTGGTCAATTTCTTCAAGGGCGTCAGGTTTTTCAATTTTAGCAATTACGCCTGCATAGCTGTTATTTTTCTTTATTAATTCCTTTAATTCGAGTACATCCGCAGCTTTCCTGACAAACGACAACGCAATCCAGTCAACATCATAATTGAGAGCAAAAATGGCATTTGAAATATCTTCATCTGTGAGGCAGGGGAGCGAAACCCATGTATGGGGCAGGTTAACTCCTTTATGAGATGAAAGAGGACCTCCGAAAATAACCTTCGCTTTAACAGTATCTTTCTTATTGGTTTCAGTGACTTCGAGCTTGATTTTCCCATCATCAATAAGGATTGTTTCACCGGCATTGACATCTTGCGGAAACTCAAGATAACTCATATATATCCGGTTTATATTCCCGATACACTTTTCAGTAACAAACGTTACAACATCACCGGAAACCAATTCGAGAAGATTGTTTTCTATCTCACCAATCCTTAATTTCGGTCCCTGCAAATCAGCGAGAATAGCCACATGAGTATCCAATTCAATATTCAATTCCTTAATAAGATTTACCAGTTTTAAATATTCCTCCTTTTTTGAATGCGAAAAATTAATTCTAAAAACATCCACGCCTTCATAAATCATTCTTCTTAGTATATCTTTTGAAGAAGAAGCAGGACCTAAGGTGGCAACTATCTTGGTTTTGGAAAAAGACTGTTTCATTCGGGAATATTTTGATTTAATTAATGAATTGTGATGAACAGTATGCGGCTAATTTTTCATCGACACAGGCTGTCCGGTGGTTTCCAGAATATTCCACCACAATTCTCCATATACGTCTATTTTCTTTCGTGTGGAGACGGCAATTGGAATAGGAAGAAGTGTAAACCAGTTGTTCCAGTGTCCTATCACAAAATCGGTTTTGCCAGCCATTGCGGCATGAACAGCATTCTGAGCAAGAAGTCCGCAAAACTTGCTGTCATTGGCATTAGCAGGAGCGCTACGAATAATATAGCTTGGGTCGATATACTTGATTGTGACCGGAAAATTCCCGGATCTGAATTCCTTGAATATTTTTTCTTTCAAATACAGGCCAATATCTTTATTTTTTATGTTTCCTGAGGCATCCCTTTCTATGGTATCGCCTTTGAAAAAATGCTGCCCGGCTCCTTCGGCCACCACTATAAGTGCGTGATGACGATTTTCGATACGGCTGCGCAATACCTGTAAAAAGCCTTTGTCACCATATAAATCGAATGTTATTTCGGGAATCAGCACAAAATTCACCTCCTGAATGGAAAGAGCGGCATAAGCGGCAATAAATCCCGAATCACGACCCATCAATTTCACTATTGCTATTCCGTTGTAAGCGCCAATTGCTTCGTTATGCGCACTTCGGATGATGTCTTTGGCAATGGTAAATGCCGTTTCGAATCCAAACGATTGATCAATTAGATTAATATCATTGTCAATGGTCTTGGGAATTCCGGCAACCGAAATGTTCAGTTTACGCCGTGATATCTCTTCATAAATGGCATGTGCCCCACGCAAAGTTCCATCTCCACCTATACAAAACAATATATCCACATTTAGTGTCTGGAGTTTGTCAACTATCTGGCCTGTATCCTGCTCTCCACGTGACGATCCCAGAATTGATCCTCCGAAAAGGTGAATTCTTTCAACATACTGGGGCGTAAGATCGATCACCGGATGATTGTTGCTGGCAATAAAGCCGGCATACCCGTATTGTATCCCAATAATCTGGTTAACATTATACCGATAATGAAGTTCGTTTACAAGACTGCGAATCACGCTGTTTAAACCGGGACATAATCCGCCGCAGGTTACAATAGCAACTTTGGTTTTGGCCGGATAAAAATACAGTTGCTTGTGCGGTCCGGCCTTTTCAAAGGAAATGGGAGTTTCGCCGGTTTCCCGGCAATAATTAAAATGCTCCAGGGATGCATCGAATAGAACCCTGTCCTCCTTTTCAATAAATCCAAACGACAAGCCATCCGGATGCAATGATGGTTTTAACGGGGATTTTATGGTTCTATCGCCAAGAATTTTCACTCTAAAATCTTCGTGAGTCATGGAATCATTACATTTGTCCATTTTTATAAGCAATTATTCCTGTATAATCTGTCATATCCGTCCAAAATAGATTCTAAAAAATAAGGGGATTGGAAATTACACCTATTGAGGTAAACTTATTGTGGTTAAACAAAAACCAACACCCATGGTAAATTTATCTCTTTTCTCCCAGATAACAAGCTTAATTTCCAGAACCTTGTTTGCAGATATCCATGCACTCGCCATTTGCTAGCAATTCATTATCGCCTGTAAGCATGAAAACTTTCACCCCCAGCTTTTGTAATTCCTGAATGGCTTTGGCAGATGTGTCCTTAATTTTGTCAGTAACACTTACAATACCTTCCACACGTTTTTCCAATAGTAATGCTTTCATCCACTACTGCATTACCTTCAGTTATAATGCCATATTGGTTTTGCTGTGTGCCTTTAGTTCTATAACCTGTCCTAATAACACAAGAATTAATATTACAGCGGCAGCTTCGTAATATAAATGAACGTTTCCCAGCATGTCTTTATACTGAGTCGGAAAAATCCCAGGAAACAAAAGAGCAAATAAACTGAATTAATAAGCAGCCCCGCAGCCAGCAAATAAAATGAAGTGCCTGTAATTTTAAGTGCCTGTTTTTCAAACCGATCTCTCGAGGCAATATCCTTAATTCCGGATTTTT
>JAFGEF010000026.1 GCA_016931715.1 Sedimentisphaerales bacterium | reverse complement strand
CGTACCCATGAAAACAAGTTTAACCTTCGACTTGTCTGGTATCTGTGACTCGGAGATAGTGCCGCCGCTGAATAATCCAATATGGGAGAATACTTCGGGATGGCTCGGTGCGATTTGACTTGTTTGCCCGGCGCCCATAGAAAGACCTGCCATACCGCGATGCAGCGCATCCGGTATAGTTCGGAAGTTGGCATCGACATATGGAATAAGCTCGTCAAGCAGAACTGTCTGGAAAGCACTGGAGCCGCCTCCCATCATACCACCCATCATGCCGCCGCCGCGTCTTGCACCACCAGCAGCACCTGCACCAGCGCCACCCATCATGCCGGCGCCCATACCGCCAAATCCGCCGCGACCACCCGCATCAGCAGTCGGAGCCATAGCAGCGCCTGGAACATTACCTGCAGCTCCACCTGGAACTGCACCGCCGCGTCCACCCATCATGCCTCCCATACCGCCGCCGCGAGTTCCGCCGCGTGTACCACCGCCGCGACGCATACCGCCGCCCATCATACCGGCTGAATTAGTCATGCCGTATGTACAGACGATGATGAATGGTTTACATTTCTTTTCTGCAAGAAGGTTGTCCATAATCAGATTGGCATGGCCCTGGTTCATCCATGCATATTCATTCTCACCCCAGCCATGCTGCAAATAAAGCACTGGGTAGCGTACGCTTTGGTCTTTGTCATAATCCGGAGGAGTATAGACAAACGCTCTTTTTACGCTGCTGGTACTCGGTGAGTTGAAAAGAATCTGTGATACTTTACCGTGTGGGACATTTTTAAGTGCATAGAAATCCTGGTCATGAGCAGGGACTTCAATGCCGCTTTCCCATCGCTGAGAACCGTAGAAATTTGCGGTTCCGGGGTCATTGACAAATTCACCACCATCTATGGTGAGATGATAGTAATGGAAGCCTTCATCCAGTGGTGCTGATGTAGTTCCTGTCCAGACGCCGTTCGCGTCCTTCGTGAGAGCAGTACCAGGGCTTCTATCTCCGCCCAGTCCCAGGCTTACTAAAACACTTTGGGCCTGGGGCAAATTAATGCGGAATCTCGCATAGCCCTGAGAGTTAACCTGTGGATACTCTGCGAAATCCTGATTCAAGGTCGATGGTTTGAAATCTTCCTTAATCGGTTCAGCCGGTTGTGTCGGCTGAGCTGGGGCAGCCCCTCGCATACCCATGCCCATGCCCATACCCATGCCCATACCTCCCGGCTGGGCCGGCTGAGCCTGAATTAAACAGATTCCGCCTGTTATAACAATCGCCAATAAAATAATTAAAACTTTGTGATTCATTTGATAACCTCCTGAATTATTTCGTTTTGTCATATCTGCCTGTCACAATGACTCAGATTTATCAATAGAAATTATTGTTTAGAAGCTTTTACAAAACTTGGTGCATACTCAGAAACAGTTTTCCATGCGAATTCCTGTAAAGTACGATTAAATTCTTCTGTTTTGTATTCAGCCTTGGAAGTGGGCACGATGAAGGCCACAGTCTTAACCTTGCTATACGTCTCATTGAGCATCTTTACTTACTCCTCGGTGTTCTTGATGTCAACTGCGTTGATCTTGGCTAATTCCTCGGGGGTTCTTTCGTCATCACCTCCAAGCTACATTCCGCCGCCACCGGCAAGTTCGCGCTTCAGCTTGAGTTCATCTCCGGAAAGCGTTCCCGTCCATGATATCGTAAAATCCTGGCCACTAACTTGGCGCACATACTCAAAAGATATTTTATCTCCTTCAACTTTTCCGTCCTTAAATTCAATCTTTCCAGGGAATTGAGTATTCTCAAATGTTCCAGACAACTTGGAACCATCGACCTTGAACTCCAGTTTGATGTCGTTTTCACCATCTTTTCCCAGCCACTTTCCTGCAATTCCCGTTGACGGCTTATCGCTTTTCTCTCTTTTTGCAGTAAATTCAGCATTAGCGCCGCCGCCCGTCATGCCGCCTGCGCCCATACCCGGCATTCCGCCGCCGCCCGTACCGCGACCACCGCCCATACCTGGCATTCCGCCGCCGCCCATACCGCCGCCAGCTCCCATACCTGGCATTCCGCCGCCGCCCGTACCGCGACCACTGCCCATACCTGGCATTCCCATGCCGCCCATCATGCCGCCGCCAGTTGAGCCTCCGGTGTACTCACCGATGGAGGGTGGAGGTGTGACCGATCCGGCGGGTTTGAACAACATCTGGGCAAATAGATACAGATTGTTATTCCACACGGGGACTTCGTGCACACCACTGTCAACGTACCAGACATGATCGATCTTGGCCCCTTCCAGGCCCTGATGAAGGTTCCAGCTTGAGGAAATCAGGTTGTCCTTGTCGCCGCAACCGATCCACAACAGACTCAATTTGTCTTTAGCCTTTTGGACCTTGGGAACGAGGACATTAGCTTGCTGGAGGTTAGGCGCGGAAGAAAAGCCGCCAACCCAGGCGAATTTGTCGATGTTGTTAATACCGATATTGAGGCCCTGGCCGCCACCCATTGATAAGCCTGTAAGTGCCTGGTGGTCCCGATCTGTCTTCACGGAGTAATGCTTTTCAATGTAGGGCATCAAATCCTGCAGCAAGTCCTTCTCAAAATCGGCGTAATAATTGAAATCCGCCATGATATTGCTCGATGGAGGCTCGGCAGTGGCTCGACCGTTGGGCATAACGATAATCATGGGAACAGCCTTTTTATCGGCGATGAGGTTATCGAGTATTTTGTTGGCCGCGCAAAGGGTCGTCCAGTGAGTTTCGTTGCCGCCGATGCCGTGCATCAGATAGAGAACTGGGTATTTCTTGTTGGCATCATAACCGGGGGGAGTATAGACGACAGCTTTGCGGTCAACGCCGATGCTCTTGGAATTGTATGTAATGGTTTCCAGCTTGCCTTTCGGAATATCCGCACGTACCTTGATGAAATCGTCCGGCGCGTGATTGGGCAAGGCTATGGCATCGCCTGTTGCCGAAGTTTGTTTTTCAGCTTGCTGAGTTGCTTTAACTCCACTGTAGGGATATTCGGATACAGTTTTCCATGCCAGTTCCTGCAGAATACGATTGAACTTTTCTTCTTTGTATTCAGGCTTGCGAGAGTTTTTCAGTACATTTGGAATCGGCAAGCCAACCGGGCTGACTCCATACATCACTGCAAAGTGCAGATAGGCATTGAGTGCAATGACTGGATCTGTGGGGTGTCCTATGGCATCTCTGAACACCTCGCCCTGATCGGTCATACCGGGCATCTCTTTATTGTAGATCATCGTTCTCAAGGCATTATGAGCCTGTGCAGTCGGTATGAGATAGATTACCGTTTTGCCAGCTTCTTCGTTTATCTTTTTTGCCTGATCTTCGGCGGATTTGTTGTTCTTGACGTTGATTTTGGCTATTTCCTCCAGAGTTTTGTTATAGTTCTGGCCGCCGCCCATCATGCCGCCCATCATTCCACCCATCATGCCGCCGCCCATTCCGCCGCGAGCACCACGGCCGCCTTCTCCGCCCGGAGCAGCAGCAGTCCGGTTAACCGGTGCTCCACCCGGAGTTGCGCCGGAAGCCCCAGCACCTCTGCGGCCGCCGCCCATCATACCGCCGCCCATCATGCTTTCCATGTCATCATTGTCCACCAAACCCATTCCAGGCCAGGAAATCTGAATGTAGAATTTCGCATTCGGATTGTGCTCTAAGCCCAGTTTGACGAAATTCGAAATACCCGGGTCAGGCATCCCGATAGGAGACATTATAAAAGCGTCCACATTGCCCGCTTTAAGGGCTTGTTTGGCCTGATTCTGAGCGTCCGGCAAATCCCAGTGCTGTGATGTGCGTGACACACCAAGACTCTGGATGCCCAGAACTTTGTGACCTTCGATTCCGTAGGCCCCGGCTATCTCAGTCAATACCGGGGGCATATCCCACATGAGACTATGAGAGGCGTAGAAGCAGCTCATGCCTTTAGGCTTGGCTTGTGTTGCCGGTTTTACATTCCCTGTTTGAGCTGTACTTATTCCACAAGCTAAAAAGACAGTTAATATTATTAATAATGTTTTTTTCAAGTTGAAACCTCCTTAATCATTTGATTTTTTTATATCTGCTTGTCACATTGACTCAGATTATATCAATACTATACTACCTCTTAATCTAAAAAAGAAACAATGCAAATTCTCTCAGATTACGCCACAATATTTTATATCTTCAAATTACGCTAACAACTTACCTTTAAATTAAAACCGTTTTTACAACTGTTATTAAGATTTTACCATTATACCGTTTTCTTTCAAGTATAGTTTTTTAATTCGGCGTGTTTCTTTAATATATTCTCTCACGTCATAATACACATCATAAGAAGTAATATTATAGCGATGGAACTTGTCTGCAGCCTGTGAGGTAACTAAAAAAATGCTGTTATTCAAGGAATTTTGTTTAGAATATTGATTTTTAAACTAAAATATGAGCATGTTAATTTATATTTAATCTTGAAAGGATTCTGCAAAATTGAAGTTAGACATACTTTAAGAAAGAAAAAATTGCTTTTGTTTAATTTTTTCTTTCTTAAACAATGATTTTACAGTATTTATTAATGAGCAGTTACAGCAAAGCAGCAGATTGTATGAAGAAAATCTTTTAAACCGATTTTCTTCATGTAATATATGTCTATCTTCAATTTTGCAGAACTCATAATTTATATTTTTATAGGAGAAGCTCATGCACATTAAAAAACAGGAAAAAATGCCGGAAGAAAAAATCCATAAACAACCAATTGAAGAGCAAGCTAAAGCTCAAATATGCCGGGTGCCGTTTTCAAACAGGAAAATTCGCATGTACCGAAGCATCTTGATATTACTTTTTCTTTGTTTGCTCTGCGCCCTCCTCGCAGCTCAGATATATGCCGCTGCTCCATCAACACCCGCGACAGCAGCAGGTGTGACTGTGGACGGGCTGGTCTATCCAACTAATTTTTCCACAATTGACACACCCCGTGCCGGTATTCTCGGCCTGCGGGCAATCGACATTCCCCGTTACACGCAAACCGGTCCGCTGCCTGATCCCGCTCCTGAACGGCACTGGGTACTGGCGCCTGTTCCGCACAATCCCAAATTACCGACAATATGGACTATTGGGGATTCAACTGTGCGCTGTGGTGTCAATGCTGCCGGCGATGACCAGCCAGGCCAATGGGGCTGGGGCACTCCTTTCGTGGGGTATTTCGATCCAAATAAAGTTAATGTTGTCAATCGCGCTGTAGGTGGGACTACCAGTGCCAGTTTCTATAATGAATTATGGAAGAACATGGTGAACCTCATTAAGAAAGGTGACGTAGTCATCATGCAATTTGGTACCAACAGCGGACGAGGAGAATTGTCCGGTATCGGTGATGAAACCCAACAAACCACCGGTCGCGATGGTAAACCAGTTACGAGTCACACCTACGGCTGGTACATAAAGCAATTCATTGCAGAAACCAGAGCTAAAGGGGCCACGCCGGTAGTCTGCTCGCTTATCCCTCGCGGTCCACGAAGTCCTATGAGCAGTAATGTTCCACAGGTCAGTTGGGCCAGGGATATTGCCGCTGCCGAAAAAGCTGATTTCATCGATCTGCATGAACTCATTACACGCAAGTACGACACAATGGAGCCAGGTGCGGTCAATGCGCTCTTTTCCGGCTCACCGCATACAAGTTGGGCTGGTGCTGTTGTTAATGCGGAAACAGTTATCTCCGGCCTGAAGGCACTAAAGACCGATCCTGCTGCGGCTTATTACCTGCCCAAGGTAAAAGAAATCTCGGCCGCACCTGCTATAAACACATCCGTACCTGTTATGAACACAACTGCACCTGCTGGAAATATAAGAGGTGCAGCTCGCGGCCCGGTATCTGCCAATCCGCGCGACCAGCTTCCATTTACGAATTCAAGGCTGGATAATTTAAATCCGGAGATTCCGACTTTGTTTATTACTGGTGACTCAACTGCGGCAACCGGCAATCCTCAGACTCGCGGATGGGCAGCCCTTCTCGTTGATTATTTTGATACGAGCAAGCTGAATCTTGTCAACATGGCAATCGGCGGCGCACGTTTCAATACATACCAGAAAACATGGAATCAAGTGATGTCAGCAGTAAAGCCCGGCGATTATGTTGTCATCGAGTTCGGTCACAATAGTGGTCCGCTTCCCGGAATCGGTGAGGAAACGCAGCAAATCACCAGTCGCGGCGGCGCTGCCGAAACGCTGCATACGCATGGCTGGTATCTGCGCAAATTTATTGCAGATGTACGGGAGAAAAAAGGCATTCCAATCGTCTCGACGATAACGCCGCGAAAGAAATGGAAAGATGGTAAAGTCGAACGTCTAAAGGAAATTGTCGAAGGTCAAGGCGCCATGTCGGACTGGTCAAGGCAGGTTGCGGCGGCGGAAAAAGCTCTGCTCGTGGACCATACAAACATCATCGCGGACATCTATGACAGGATGGGGGAAGCTGAGGTCGCAAAGTTCTTCACTGCTTCAGCTTCTGAATACCTGCACACAAACACTGCAGGAGCGATAGTCAACGCCGAAGCATTCATTGCGGGCTTAAAGGCTATTGGGGATATGCCCTTAGCCAATTACCTCAACGATAAGGGCAAAGCGATTCAGGCATACAAACCGGTATCGGCTCAGAATGTCAATCCCACTTTCATGGCGGCCAGAGCCTCAATGCCAAATCGCAGCGGTATGCCGCAAGCTCCAGATACTGAAGCAAATCCGCGAGATCAGCTTCCGTTCAGCAATACAAGCATTACAAATATTAATCCGAATTTACCCACATTATTTATTTGCGGAGACTCAACTGCAGCCAACGGAAATCCAAAACAACGCGGCTGGGGCGCTCTATTAATCGATTATTTCGACACAAACAAACTCAATATAGTTAATTATTCACAGGGCGGGATTAATTTTCCGAGTTATTATGCGTCAAGATGGCCGCAGGTTGCTGCCGCTCTCAAACCCGGTGACTTTGTCGTAGTTGAGCTGGGTCATAACGGCGGACATTTGCCCGGCACAGGCGATGAAACCGGAACCGGCCGGGGCCGCGGCGGCGGCGAAGTTCATACATTTGGCTGGTACATCCGTACGATGATTCGCGATGCCCGCGCAAAGGGCGCTGTTACAATCGTTTCTACTACTTCAACACGTTATCTCTGGACCAATCCCAATGCTGTATTCAATGGCGAAAATGGAAGCCTGATTAGTAAAAATGACAACTACAATCGTGCTGATGACCGCGTCGAGCGAGGCATGGGAGACGTAATGCCAGATGGACGCCGCACAATGCTCGTCTGGGCAGAGCAGGTCGCAAAAGAAGAGAAAGCTCCATATGTAGATCATAGCGGAATCACGGCGGACCTTTATGAAGAAAGAGGTCGCGAGGTAGTTGGCAAGTACCACTCAGACCGAACTCACACTTACACTGAAGGTGCAGCGGTTAATGCGGAAACCTTTATTGCAGGTCTCAAGGCGCTGAGTGACATGCCTCTTGTCAGCTTTCTCAACGACAAGGGTAAAGCAATACCGGCTTATAAGCCGGTTGTTAAAAATGTCACACAGACACCGCCGGGTACTGCACAGATTCAGCCCGCAATGCGAGCAGGTGCACGAGGCGCATGGAATCCGCCGCCTCAATCCGTTTCACCGCGTGACTCGGAACCATTCACACCAGACAATTTCACATCGCTCAAAACAAGTCTGCCCACGCTGATTATTGCCGGTGATTCGACCGCGGATAAAGGACCTGATGCATGGCACCGCGGCTGGGGGGCGGTAGTGGTTGATTACTTCGATACGAATAAGATTAATGTTGTCAACCGTTCCCGCGGAGGACGTTCGTGCCGTTCATTCGTTCGCGAGGGATTATGGGATCAGTTAATCGCCGCAGTCAAGCCAGGTGACTTCGTAATGATACAATTCGGTCACAACGACGGTGGTGACATAAACAATCAGAACGGTCGTCCCGCCCTGTCTGGAATTGGCGATGAGACACAAACAGTGCAGCGTCCGGACGGTACAAGCGAAACTGTTCATACCTTCGGCTGGTATAACCGCAAGTTCGTTAAGGATGTTCTCGCCAAAGGCGGCACACCGGTAATCGTAGCTCCTACTCCATACAACCGCTGGAACAGCGGCAAGTTTGTGCATCAGCCCGGCGATTTATCCGAATGGTCCAGCCAGATAGCAGAACAGGAAAAAGTCCTCTTTCTGAATCACACGGAAATCATCAGCAAACGCTATGACCAGCTTGGTGAAGAAGCAGTGCGCCAGTTCTTCCCGGCGGATTTCCTGCACACAAGTACTCCAGGCGCCATCGTTAATGCCGAGATGTTTATCGCAGGCGTAAAAGAACTGGATATCAAACCACTCGCTGATGCGCTCAATGATAAAGGTAAAGCAATTTCCGTTCGGACAACGACTCAGAATAAGCAGGAGCAATACCTCGAAAAGCTAATCCAAATGCTTCCGCCTTCAAAGCCATGGACAGATTGGCAGGAAATGACCAAAACGATGCCGCCGGATTTTGATTCATTGCCGCGAATCAACAGCCTGCCTGATCCGCTGACATTCGTAGATGGCAAACGGAAAGTAAAGACAGCCGAAGACTGGAAGGAACGTCGTGCCGAAATCATAAAGTATTATGAGATGTACGATATAGGCAGAGTACCGCCCAAGCCCAGGCTCGACAAAATCGTACCGGTTGATCCTGCGGCAGCAGCAACAAGAGGCCGCGGCCAGGGCTTCGGTTTTGGTTTCGGCGGTGGCGCTATGCCTGAAGGGACTGTTACAAAGATTGTTGACCTTCTATATGGACCTGACAGTCAGATTACAACGCGTGTAACTCTTAACATCCCGCCCGGCAATGGACCATTTCCAGTCCTGATTGGAGGAACAGCCGGTATTGTCAGCCGCGGATATATTTCGTGTTCATCCCCGGGCAGTGTAGATAGACCACCCGACATAGGAAAATACTATCCCGATTACGACTGGGCATCTATGGCAAAGTGCGCATGGACAGCACAGATGATTGTCGATTATTTGTACACTCTGCCTGAAGTGGATAAACGTTATATTGCAATCACCGGTTACTCCCGCGATGGTAAAATGGCGGCTATCTCAACTATGCTCGACGAACGCATTACAGCCTGCATTGCCGGAAGCACTGGCGTCGGCGGAGTGTTGTCATGGCGATCAGCCGGTGAGCGCGGCGCCGCAGAAGGAATAGAAAGCACTACCCGCGATTTCCCTGTATGGTTTGCACCCCAGCTTCGCTTTTTCTCCGGCAGGGAAGACCGTTTGCCTATTGATGGTAATCTTTTAGCCGCAGCCATTGCACCCCGTTCACTTCTGAGCCTGTATGGCTTGAGTGACGAGGTCGGAAATATCTATGGTAATGAGCAGAGTTACTACTCGGCGCAAAAGGTTTACGAACTTCTGGGTGTTCCCGAGCGCAACAGTATCCTGCACCCGCAGGGACATCATGGCGCCAATGACCAGGAAGCAACTATGAAATGGCTGGACATCCAGTTCGGCAAATCCACAGAGAAATGGCAGAATGACTTCCTGTTTCCCTGGGACTACGACAAGTGGCGCACCGACAACAGGGAAACAGTTGACTTGAGCAAGTATCCTGAGCACAGCAATAATGATGTTCTGGCAAGTGTCAGTTCGTCTGCTGATTGGGAAAAGAAGTCTGCCGAAGTCCGCAAATCTGTGGAATGGATGCTGGGCAGCCGCGAAGGCGGCAAAGGTGGTCCCGATCCGGTACAGAGAGACCGCTCAGACGTCGTCGATTGGGCTATCCAGCGAGCCAGTTCCTTCGGGTGGCTTCAGCCTCAGAAGGATAAAACTGAATACCGCAGCATCACCTTCGGAGATGGCACCCGCGGCGAGCTGTACTATCCAGCAGGCACACCTGCCGATGCCAAGCTCCCGACCGTCATCTGGCTGCATGGGTACAGCTATCCGATGGGGTATATGTGGGTTTATCGGCGAAGCCCTGACCTGCATCCCATTCTTGCGCTGGTGGAAGCGGGATATGCAGTATTTGGATTTGACCAGACAGGTCACGGCAGCCGTACCGATGAGTTTGCAACTTTCTTCGAGCGTTTCCCGCACTGGTCTCGATTGGGCCGGATGGTCGCGGACACTCGCGCAGGAATTGACGCGCTGCAAAAGGAAGGCATCGTCGATCCGGATCGAATCTACCTCTTCGGCTACTCGATGGGCGGGATTGCAGCGATACACACAGCCGTCCTCGAACCGCGTGTTAAAGGCGTTGTTTCAATCTGCGGATTTACACCGATGCGAACCGACACTGCCGACACAGGTACCGGCGGACTGGCTCGCTACAGTGTCGAGCTTCCGCTTCTGCCGAGACTGGGATTCTTCATCGGCAGCGAGTCGAAACTGCCGTATGATTATAATGAATTAATCGCTGCCATTGCGCCGCGACCGGTGTATGTGCTGGCGCCTCAGCTCGATCGTGATGCGAATCCGGAAGATGTTCACGCCGCAGTTGACCAGGCAAAGAAGATTTATACCCTCTACAATGCGGCGGACAAACTCATATTGGATGAGCCATGGGACTATAACCGCCTGCCCCAGGTTACGCAGGATCGCATTATAAAGTGGATGTCAGAAAACATGCGGTAACAGGCAATAACCGGATTGCAATGAAGAACTATCGACACAATATATCTATTTATATATTAACAGGAGAAGCCAATGAACAGTGAAAATCAGGCTAAAGACCATACATTCAGGCCGCCTTTTTCCGGAAGGAGAATTAACAGATACCAAAACAGGCTGATGCTGGTCTTTACCTGTCTTCTCTGCCTGAGCTGCGCAGGCTGCAGCAGCGTGTCTTCCAGCGGAACTATCAATAAAGACAATCTGCCCGCCATTACCCTTCACCTTGCCGGCGATTCGACTGTAATGAACTACGCCGCAACAACGACACAGGAAGGCTGGGGCCAGCAACTGGGACAGTTCTTTATTGACAAGGTCACCATCAACAACCAGGCTGTCGGCGGAGCCAATGTACGCTCGTTCAGGAACAGCCGCTGGAGTAATATCCTCTCGGTACTGAAGCCGGGAGATTACGTAATGATTCAATTCGGCGCCAATGACAGCGGAACAGCACACGGTCCAGTTACACCTTCCGATTTCGAATCGACGCTCGGCCAGATGGCAGATGAAATCAAAGCCGGGCAGGCGACACCAGTTTTTGTAACACCATCGGCTTTTTACCAGTGGAAAGATGGAAAACAGGACAATACCCGTCTGTCTCCATACGCCGCGGCTATGGTGACAGCAGGAGCCGCAAAAAACGTTCAGGTCGTTGACTTGAATGCTCGAGGTGTGGAATTTCTGAACTCCATCGGGCAAACAGCAGCCATGACGCTTTACATGCCCTCTCGCGGCACGGTGGACAAGGCACACTTCGTCAAGGCAGGCTCAACAAAAATGGCACAGTTCGTGGCAGATGAACTGCAGCGTATCCGCAGCCCCCTTGCGGCCTATTTGAAATAGCCTTCAGGCTGCGAACATATCTTTTCTTATTGAAAGAAAATTGTAAAATAGTACAATCTCAATAACAGGTGTTGAAACTGTGCTTAATTAAGAAGTTAATTTGTTCTATTTTGCTGAAGACATACTATGACAAACACCAAATATTCAGGAGGCTGCCCAATGAATCACAAAGTTATAATTATCTTTTTTGCGTTCTGCTTCATCTCTTTAACGACACAGCAATGGGCAGCGGCCTCCGATAATCGGCTTCCTGACGGCACTGAATTTTCATTCTGGGAACAGCCGCTCCAGTTTTCCAGGACTTATTTTGTGGACTGCAACTCGCCGAAGGCTGATGACAATGGGCCGGGCACAAGCGAGCAGCCCTTCCGCACAATAAATAAAGCCGCCCAAATTTTGCAGCCGGGCGAGCGTGTTGTCATCGCATCCGGCGTATATCGCGAGTGCGTTCGGCCCGCCAGCGGCGGCGCCGATCCGAATCATATGATAAGCTACGAAGCTGCTCCGGGAGCAAAAGTCTTCATCAGAGGCTCGGAAGATGTCAGTAAAGGCTGGGAACGCAGTACATCTTCAACAACGCGAGGACGCGGCGGTGCAGGCGGGCAGGCCGCTATCTGGAAATATCAGTTGAAAAGTGACATGTTCCCTGATATGTACAATCCATTCGCTCTACCCAGTATAGCTGCCAGTTGGGGATGGTTAAACACAAAGATAGTTGATATGGGTCCCTATTTACGCAAACGAGGATTAGTCTTCGTAAATGGCAAGCCTCTCGAGCCGATGGAGCAGACAAATGAATTGGGCAATACACCGCTGAGATCATGGATACCCACACCACCACCTGCCGAACCACCCACTGGCCGCGGCGGGATGCCTCCACGCACACCAGGCGGAGCAATTATGCAGGAAATCGGCGGCTCACCTGACGCGAGGTTCGCGGTGGAAAGCTCAGGAAATATCATTTACATACGAGTGCCTGATAATACTCCCGCCAATCCGCTTATCGAAATCACCATCCGCGAGCAGGTTTTCGTTCCGACAGAGAGTGGCATGGGTTATATCCGCATTAAGGGTCTCACATTCCAGCATGCAGGCAATGGTTACCCCCCGCCGCAGCACGGCTTAGTTTCCACAAACGGCGGCCACCACTGGATTATCGAAGATAATACTATCGAATGGGCAAATGGAGTCGGACTCGACATAGGCAGCGGTGGCGGTGGCGGCGGCCGTTCCGGGTCCGGTTCGGGTGCCGGCTCTTCTCATGTCATACGCGGCAATACGATTCGCTATTGCGGCGTCTGCGGTATCTGCGGGCAGGGAACACAAAATGTGCTCGTCGAAAATAATACTTTCGAGTGGATAGGATGGGCGGATGCTGAAAGAGAATGGGAATCGGGAGCGATCAAATTCCACAACGCCACAAATATGCTCTTGCGCCGCAACGTCATACGCCATATCCGCCATGCAAACGCCGTCTGGTACGACGTCGGCAACACCAACTGCCGCGTAACAGCCAACGTGATGGCTGATGTCCTTTCAGTCAGCGCCGCTGTGCACATGGAGATGACCCGCAACTATAACCTTATCGACAACAATATAATCTGGAACGTTCGCAATGCCGAGCCGGGTACACCCGGACAGAGAGGCTCCGCGGGCTCCGGATTCTTTATTCATGCAACCGACCGAGTCGTTATCGCACAAAATATAATCGGCTATTGCGATAACCTTGGAGTTTATCCTGTCCTGCGTCCCGACCGCGGCGGCTCAGGCACAGGTATTGACAACCATATCTATAACAATATCTTCACTAACTGCGGCAATGGAGCTATACAGTTCCTCGATAAAAACAACCGTTCAGACGGAAATGTTTATGTTTCATTGAAGGACAAATTTCTCGGATTCAGCGAGGGCGAAACTACCGCCTGGCTCGATTTGCCTCAGTGGCGTGACACATACGGCTGGGACGCAAATAGTGTCACTTTACCAATGAATATAGACTTCGACCCCGACACATTGGAATTGACTATGGACGGCAAGGACCTTCCGAATGTTGCAATACTCGGCAAAATTAACACCGACATGTACGGAAAAGAAACCGGCGACAAACGCGCCCCCGGACCATTCGCTGATCCCGCCGCAAGCACGAAAAGATTAGTTGACCCGCGTACTATAACTGCGGCAAAAAACTAAATTCATCTTTTACATAGCCGAAAACAGACAAGCATTCTTATTCCTGACGCAGACAGGTAAATTGCATGGTCTAAGTCCGTACAAAATCAGAGGTTCAAAGACTGCGAAAGCAATAAAATGCAATTTTTTTACAAAAAAAGAAGGTTTTTCGGCTTTTTTTAAAGAATTTATGTAACGAAATCATATCTTTTACGTCTATATACTCATAAAGAACATAATAAGAGATTGAATAACAAGATATTGTATTTTCAGGCGCTGTAATATAAAAAATTTCTGTTAATATTAAAAAATTAGTGGTAGAATATAAAAACAAACGGGAATTTCTTAAAAGTAAATAGCTGCGATAGAAAAGGAGATAATTATGGACAATAAAAGAGGATTTACATTAATTGAACTTCTTGTTGTGATTGCTATAATATCGGTTCTGTTTGCGGTGCTCATGCCCGCGTTAAACAAAGTCAGAGAATCCGGTAAGCGCATTGCGTGTTTGTCCAATTTGAAGAATCTTACCTACGGCTGGAGCATGTACGCCGATGATAGTGACGATAATATTTGCTCGGGACGAATGGCGTCTCCCAACAACGGCGCTCCTGCATGGTGCGGCGATGCATGGCAGTCAGCTACAAAGTCTCTTACACAGGAACAGCAGGAAGCCGCGATAAGAAGCGGAGCTATATTCCAGTACGTTAAAGACATTTCTGCTTACAGATGTACTACCGCCGTACGCGGCGAGTATGAATCCTTCACCGTAGTGGATGGTATGAATGGTGAGGGAGCTGACCTGTCTGCGGCGGAAAAAGGTATCAGGGGACTTATTTGTAAAAACAGGAACGAGATTAAACGCCCTTCAGACAGACTTGTTTTCCTTGACGAAGGTTTTATTACGCCGTCAAGTTTTGCGACAAGGTACTCTCGTGAATATTGGTGGGATGTACCGGCGATTCGGCACGGCAATGGCGATACCGTTTCATTCGTGGATACTCACGTCGAATATTATAAATGGGATGGACAGAGTACAATTAATCTCGGCAAAATCCGCGACCTTGGTCTCTCGCACGGCGGCACATGGGAATTAGGCGTAGAATCTACACCAAAGAGTCCGGAAGATCAGAAGGATTTGCAGTTTATACAAAAGGGCTGCTACGGCAGGATAGGCTATACGCCCAGAGCGTTCTGAATAGGATGGGCTTTAGCCCATGCTGTTTATTGTTTATTATCCGCAGAATATCGCAGAAAGACGCAGATTTATTTACTCCGTTTGTCATTCCCGGCGATGGCTTGGTCATGCCATAGGCAAGGCGGGAATCCATAATCTATTCACTAATGACTAAATACCAACGACTAAAGACTAATCATTATTTACTATCCGCAGATAATCGCTGATTGACGCAGATTATTTACTCCGTTTGTCATTCCCGCGCAGGACCTGTCCTGAGCGGAGCCGAATGGGGAAGCGCGGTCCACAGGATGGCTTACGCCGCAATCTTTATTATTCTGTCTCCTGTATTCTGTGTTCTGTATTCTTTTTCATCGACACAGATTAACAGGATTCACACTGTTTTTTATTACAATACAAATATTAGTAAGTTGTCACCAGATTAATCTATTGATATTGTTTAGGATTTCGGTTTTCGTGCTTGGAATTTTTCTTTTTTATCCCCTACCCTCTATACGCCGCACACTATGATTTATTCCTATTGTTCATTCTTGCTTTGTATAAGCGTTCGGTAAAACCGCCCTCGTTCAGGAATGATTCTTCAAGACTTGCCTTAGCAACATTAGTAAGTTTCAATTCCGTCTTTTTAGAGGTTGCCGAAGCAACGCTGCCTTCCGCGATATTCTGCTCGCCGCTCCGTGTGGCCTGTACCATCTGGTCACGCGTCCGTGAAATCAAAAATGTCATTGCGAACGTAGCGCGGCAACCCATAAACTATTCACCAATCACTAATCACTAACGACTAATAATACCCCCCATGCGGCGGTATTATTCTTTCCGATTCATTCATTTATATTCTCGCTTCTATTTATTGAAAAATGTCCCTATTAAAATTGTACCGTACCCCTTTATTTATCCTCCGCGTCCGAGAGCTTTTCTCGATAAACCTCTCGCAAAAAATTACAGTCGCATCATAAACATTCTGCGCCGTCTGAAATAGCCTGTCCTGAGTATAGTCGAAGGAACCGCAACTTCCTATACCCGCCATGCGGCGGTATTATTCTTTCCGATTCATTCATTTTTATTCATTTTATTATTCATAATAGGAAATATTGTTCCACGCCAAAATTCTGGTGGTAAAGGAGATTTATTTTTTATACATGCAAGAATATATAACGCAATAGGCGCATATTGAGGTATTTTCCATGGAGATTGTTGTCTAACTTCACTGACAAATTGCATAATTTTCTCAGATAATGATACTGTATTTTCACAAAATCTTTCAAAATTACCTGTAGTAATTGCAATTCCATCCAAAACAGGACCTTCCAAAACGCGTTTGGCCCAGTCTTCCGGCGGTACCCAACTTTGTAGGTCAATTTCCCCCTCCTCTTTAACTGATTCAATAGGTTCACCTGATTCATCTATTCCTTTAATAAGCCTATTCATATATCTGTCAAGAAGCTCATCTCGTTGTTTGTCTGGTAAAGAAAAACAAAGCTCTAAAATCATTAGTAGTAAATAGGAACTGCTATCTGAATAATTATATGGGCGTTGACCAGTAGCAGCATATTCGGCAACTAAGTCCATTCGGCTACTAGATTCTATAAAAGGTATCTTTATATTCATCTTAGCTCTCCTCATAAGAAGTCTGGCTTCAAGTTCAGAAAGCCACACATAAATATCTTTTATTCGTCCTGCTTGAAAAAGAATTACCCAGATAAGAAATAGTTCAATATGATTCAAATCAAGGAGTGGTCTTAAGGCACAAGGATTTAAATGAAGACATTTTACCAACCAATCTGATGAACGTTTCACTAATTCCTGTATGAAGATATTATGTTCATTTGTTTCTTTTTTTGATTTTCCTGAAATTTGAAAATCTTGAGGTGCAAGAGTCAAAATTCCTAATCTCCCAAGATGCCAATATGCAAGATAAGCATCATTAATCGGAGAAATTCCAAAATCTGGACCTATCTTATTGATTGAAAAACCATGTTGTGTTGTTAATACAGATTCGACAATTGAAAAATATTTTCCCAACTCAGTAACATAAAGATTAAGCCATATATCAACTATCGTTTTTTTCAATTTCTTTGCTCCACGTTTTGGTAATTCATTATAACGTGACCAAAGAGCGAGCATTGCCCATTCAATTAAATCTATCCAAGCTGGATAAGAATTTGGTATATCTTTTTGATAATGACGAATAATAAATAAAGCTACTGGAATTAATCTTAATTTTCTTTCATCAATAGGAGAATCCAATGCCAACTTTAAGAACTTACGCCATTTTGGGATAACTAATCTATCCCACTCTACGACACCATATTCAAAATCACTAACTAGAGAATTAACATATCGAAAAATACCAGATACATGCTGAGGTAATAAATCTGGAGTTAAGTTAGATAGAACTTCTTCCGTGATTCTATCTAAATTCCATCGATCAAAAGATAACGAAATATTATCACCAATTTTCGTTCCTAAAGATTTGATGCACTGATTATATAATCTTATTCCATTTTCATCATCATCTTTATTGTATGCTAATATTATTTTGACAGACTTAACAAAGTCTAGCCCTCGTTGTGTAACATCAGTTGTTGCCGCCATACGCAAATCACTATCAAAATTATTTTTGGTCCAGTTTCTATTGTTAAGTATTTCATCCTTCAATACGAATATATACAAATCTGTTTTTGATGGCAGTAAAAAACTGGCATCAATACCAAACTCTGCTTCCGATTTTGCCTTAGCAACTTTCTTGTCTGGTTTTCTAAAGAAAGGAAGCTTTATGGGCATCCAACCTTTTATAAATGCTAGCTGATAAATCAACCAGTCAAATCCAATTTTTAGAGTACCTTTTTCTACTCTCGTTCTTTCTAACAGGCTGCATAAATAATCTGTCATAAATACTTTAATATCGCTATTTCCCATTCATAGTCCCCTCGATACCTCTTGTAATTTGAAGTCTTCTTAAAGCCATACCTTCGGGATCAATAATTTCAACTCTTGGAAATTCCATTGAATGCCCAAATTGGTTAAATTCTGTTGCTTGCCCCAATTTTCCATCAATTGTAGTAACTGCCCACTTTGAACCATAAATAATCTGAATGTTCTTTGCTAATTTTGCGAAAATTGATTGTTCATGGGCTTCTTTTGAAACCTTGTTTGAAAACTCATTTGCTTCTCTTTCAGCAGCTTCTTTGCACCCAGGAAAAGTGAAAGATACAGCAGGAGAGTCTTTTATTGCGTTTAACCTTTCGAAATATTTCTTTGCACTAATAATAACTTCTTTCAATAAATCTGACGGATTTTCTACTTCTTCCCATTTTTCTAAACACATACCTGGATAATTAATAGCTTGAAGTATCATTTCGTTTTTGAACTTCTGTTTTAATTCTGGTTTGATGTTGCGAAAAGAAGGTTCAAGGGCCAACAAGTATTCTGATATCTTTTTTGCATCAATCATTGGCTTTCGAATAAGCTCTAGAAGAGCCAATTCCAATTGTTTCTCATTCGCTTTTGAAACAACATTCTGAGGCAAGACAACTGATTCAGATTTTAACAAAATGGTTCTGGCTATTTCTCGTTTATTCATATCTATTGAGAGTAACCAGTTTGTTACAAAATCATGTTTTTTTAACTGATATATTTGAGTTTTTAAATTGTCAAATATACCGCTTTGAAATTTAGATACTATACCAGAGGGATTAGTAACAACGAGTTTTTCAAGAATATTTTCAAAGGCTATAAAATCCTGCTTTAACCTTTCCTCAAGATACATTTCAAAATAATTCCATGTTCCATGATTGTTTTCCGGAATAGGTTGAATTGCAACAAGTAGATCGTCTGCCTCCAAGGCATTAATGTTTATTTTTTGCTTCCCCGGCATAGTAAAAAACCACATTGCATCTACTATGTGATACTTTGCCTCATCAGGTAATTTACTTGAAGCATTTTTTGAGAGCCAATTCATTGAATACCTTACAAAATTATCATCGACTCTTTCACTTCTTAAACATCGCCAGATTATTGAAAATGCCTCGCTTATTTCTTCCGGTTCACCTTTTATCATTTTCGATAGTTCAATATCAAGATTATTTATGGACAAGATACCCATGTCAAATGAAGTATGAAGTGACCTGTAATAAATCAAACGTTTCTCAGTTTGCGAGCTTTTTAGAAGTATTTTATCCCAACGATCTACAACAGTTTTATCTATATGTCCTTGTATTGCTTGTGATCTAATTGTTCCGAGTAAAAGTGCCGCCAGATTAATTTTCATATTATCAAGATCCTCATCTAAATATTTTTCATATATTTTTAATCCTGATATTGGAAAATGTAATGCGTAATTCTTTACTCCATTGAAGAAACCATAATTTGCCATATCATCTTTTACTTTATTCCCGAATCGATAAAACCATTCTGAAGCAAATTGTGATTCTATTTCTGTTCGGGAACAAAATTCAGGAAGATAAAATATAGCCCTCCATACACCTCTACTTTTTTCATCAAATAAAGAATTGAGAAAAACAATTTTTTGCTCTTTAGGAATTTTACTATATGCTCTTGCCCAAATATAACCACATAAATTGTAATAATCAGATGCAAAACCTATAATACCTTGGAATCGATGTAGTTTATTATAAAAATCTGTACTGATAGAAATACCTAATGGAAATAAATGAGTTATAATCTCATCAATATCATTATCTTGTGCTTGTTCAACTTGTTTCTTTATTTCCTCTTTTTGTTCATTTCTGATTTTGTTAAGCTCGATATGTTCATTATTCTTAACTATCTCATCTGCTAATTTTATAAGAATCTTCATTTATAATCTCTCTTATCAAAATAAATCAATCGGGGAAATTATTGGAGTGGAAGTACGCACGCTCTCGGCTAATTTCGCCGATTCCGTATAAGATATTACCACAAAGTTCACTCCCTATGGGATGGCCAAGCCAGAAGGTTCACGAAGATTTTTAATATATTTCTCTGTGTTCTCTGTGAACTCTGCGGCTAATTAATATTTATAACAGCTACAAATTCTATCTCTAATTTCTTAAATAGCAACAAAATATTTTTTTTACCACGAAGGACACGAAGGCTCACGAAGAATATTTAGCCGCATAAAGGCACAAAATACACAAAAAATAATATATAATCTGTGTAAATCTCGTGTGAATCAGTGTCTTTTAATAGTTGTTAGTCGTTGGTCGTTAGTCGTTGGTATTTTCTTCGTTCTTCTTCGCGATTCTCGGCGGTGAAATAAAAAATGGATTCCAGAATGCGAGGGAATGACAAAAAACTTAAAAAAAAGTGAAATTTTTGAAATCCGTGTTTGAAAGAAAAATGTGAAACAAAGCCAATTTCGTTACTCACCACGAAGTCCTCGAAGAATCACGAAGGTTTTAAAGTAAAATACTTCAATTTTCTGCGTTTTTTGTTCTTCGTGTTTTCGGTGGAAAATGTGAAACAAAGCCAAATTTAATCAAGAATACAGAACACAGGACACAGAATACAGAATGTAAAACAAAGCCAAATTGCCCGCCTTCGGCGGGAAATTCTAAGAAGCTGCATGGGCTGAAGCCCATCCTACAATCTAAACCCTAAATCCGAAATAAAGCCAAATTCAAATTACTAAATACTAACGACCAGCGGCTAATGACTATATCATTCTATTTCCATTGGGAAATATTCTTTTGCGTTATTGAAACTGATGTTCTCGACCATTTTTCCGAGCAGTTCCAGGTCGTTCGGGAGCAGCCCTGCTTCTACATCGTTACCAAGCATATTGCATAGTATTCTGCGGAAATATTCATGCCTCGGGTATGACAGGAAGCTGCGCGAGTCGGTGAGCATGCCTATAAACCTGCTCAATAATCCCATATTCGAGAGGGTTTTAATTTGCTGCTCCATGCCGTCCTTCTGGTCGAGGAACCACCATGCCGAGCCGAACTGCATTTTTCCGGGCGCTGAGCCGTCCTGGAAATTGCCTATCATAGTCGCAATAAGTGCGTTATCCCGCGGGTTCAGGTTATATAGAATTGTTTTTGCAAGCTTGTTATTCGTATCGAGCCTGTCGAGCAGTTTCGCGAGCGGGCGGGCGATCTCGAAATCGCCGATGGAATCGAGTCCGGAATCTTTGCCGATAATTTTCAGGAGTCTCGTATTGTTATTTCGCAGCGCACCAAGATGGAACTGCTGCACCCACCCTGCTTCGTAATCCATAATAGCCAGCTCGAACAGCATCGCCGATTTGAAGTTTATAGACTCCTGAAAATCGAGATTTCTGCCGTTGCGTATTTTACTGAAAATAGCCCAGATTTCGTTTTCTGTATAATCTTCGGCATATGCCGTTTCGAGGCCGTGGTCTGAAAGCCGGCAGCCGTTCTCATGGAAATAGTCGTGACGTTTTTGAAGAGCTTCGATAAAGAGTTGATAATTTTTAATATCCATGCCAGCGGCTTTTTCCAGTCCGGCAATGAACGAGCCAAGTTGCTGAATATTTTCAGTTTCCATCGCCTGATCAGGCCGCCAGGCTGTATGCACTTTCACCTTGAAGCCGTCGGACCGGATTTTTTTATGGTGTTCGAGCGTATCGAGCGGCCCTTCGGTTGTGCAGAGCAGTTTCACGTTCATTTTGCGGATGATATTGCGAACGCTGAATTCTTCCGACCTGAGCATATCGCTTGCTGATTCGTATATTTTTTTTGCGGTATCCGGGCACAGAAGCTTGTTTTTGATTCCGAACGGGCGTTTTAATTCGAGGTGTGTCCAGTGGTAAAGCGGATTTCCAAAGCAATATGGAACAGTTTGCGCCCATTTTTCGAATTTTTCAAAATCGCCTGCATCGCCGGTAATGTATTTTTCCGCTACGCCGTTGGTTCGCATCGCACGCCATTTATAATGGTCGCCGTAGAGCCATGCCTGGGTGAGATTCCCAAAACGGTGGTTCTGGGCAATCTGCTGTGCAGGTAAATGGCAATGATAGTCATAAATCGGCATGTTTTCAGCATAATCGTGATACAGCTTTTTGGCAGTTTTCGTCTGCAGTAAAAAATCTTCTCCAATGAATCCGTCTGCCATATTTTTCCTTTTCTATTGATTGTATGTAAAATCGACTTGTAAAAATTCCTGTTTCAATAAAAACTACTGCTGTTTTTCCTGCTGACGCTTCTTTTCTATTTCTTCCCACTGTTTTTCCTGCTCCAATTTTCTTTTCCGCGCCTGTTCTGCGGGAGAATCAAAAGTTGCCATCTTTTTCGCCCAGTCGGAAACCTCTTTTTTAGTTTTCGATACCGGTTTTGGCTGTTTTTTTTCTTCCTCATCCATTTTTTTCGTCCATCGCCAGTAGAAAAACCACCCTATCGCCAGTACAGGCACCATAATCAGCATAAAAATCTTGTAAAAACTCATGTCACAATTCCTTGAAAATTGCCGAAAGTCTTTTTTCTTACTACAGTTAATAGAGATAGTAACCAAATCACGAAAAAAGTCAATAAGCGGGATAAAACATTAAGATTTTTACCTTGTTACAGTGCAAAAAACAGGAAAAAAGCAAAAAAATGAAAAATATTTAAAAAATATTCAAAAAAAAACGTTTTTTCAATCAACAATTTGACCTCCACATACGCCTTATATATAGAAACTGATTTTCTAAGGATTTTAGAAAAAACTGGGCCACGCATGAGTGCCTATTGCGGGTTAGCGAGCAGCCGGGGGCGCAGCATAACGGATTAACTGCACCCCTGGTGTTTTCTGTGTTCCTTATTCTTAAAGAATTGGCTTTGTTTCATATTCTGTCTCCTGTATTCTTGTTCAAATTTGGCTTTTTTTCACAAATTAGCGTTTAGTGTTTAGGATTTAGAGTTTAGATATTAGTTTTTCCTGCCACCGGCGGGCAAATTGGCTTTGTTTTTCAGTTGTGAGAACGTAGTTTTTTTACATTATGTGATTTGAATATGAATATCCTTGATTTTCATTAGTTACAGTGATATTTTGGGTTTGTTCTGCGGTCAGTGTATAAAAATTATGTTTTTTGGATTATTAAATTATGGCGGAGCTTGTGCAGAACTGAATAAAATGCTTGCTGATTGTATTAAAAACATGAGTTCAAAAAAGCAGGAAAAACAGGTTGTTTCTCGAAAAAGAGTTGCCGACCACGGTGAAGTTTATACCGCCAGACGAGAAGTAAATGCAATGCTGGATTTGGTGAAGCAGGAAACAGAGCGGATTGAATCTCGATTTCTTGAACCTGCCTGCGGTACAGGGAATTTCCTGGCGGAAGTATTAGAAAGAAAACTGCGCATTGTTGAAAGCCGTTATGGCAAGAGCCTGTTGGAATATGAAAGGAATGCATTTCTCGCGGTGACCAGCATCTACGGCATCGACATTCTTGAAGATAATGTTATTAAATGCAGAAAGAGGCTTTCTGATATTTTCAACCAGTGTTACAACAGCCTTTTCAAGGAAGAATGTTTGAATGCGGTTCGATACATTCTTGAACGAAATATTATTTGGGGCGATGCCTTAAAATTAGAAACAGTTGAAGAAAATCCGAAGCCGATAGTTTTTTCCGAATGGTCGCCGGTCAATGGCAGCATGATAAAACGAAGGGATTTTGCATTCCACGAATTGCTTTACTACGCCGGAATGAGAGATAAACCGCTTTTTTCCGATATGGGAGAGGAAGTTTTTATTCCCGAACCAATAAAAGAGTTCCCGCTAACTCATTTCTTGAGAGTTGCAGATGCTGAAAAATACTAATTATAATCCGGATGTTTTAACTTGTCTTGCGAATTTGAGCAGCGACGAAGTGTTCACTCCGCCGAAACTGGCAAACAAAATACTTGATTTGCTTCCCGGTGAAATCTGGCACAATAAAAATATCAAATTTCTGGATCCGTTTTGTAAGTGTGGTGTGTTCCTTCGAGAAATTACCAAAAGATTAGATGCCGGTTTGGAAACTGAAATTCCAGATAAGCAGAAAAGAATCAATCATATTTTAAAAAACCAGATTTTTGGAATAGGTATAACCGAATTGACTTCTCTGCTTGCACGGAGGTCGCTTTACTGCTCAAAAACCGCTAATGGTAAATATTCTGTTTGTGAGATTTTCGATAATCAGCAGGGCAATATACATTTTGAGCGGATTGAACATACATGGGAAAACGACAAATGTGCTTTCTGCGGGGCAAGCCGCGAAAATTACGACAGAGCTGAAGACCTCGAAACTCATGCCTATCAGTTTATACATACCGAAAAGCCAGAGGAGATTTTTAATATGAAATTCGATGTAATCATTGGAAATCCGCCATATCAGTTGAGTGACGCAGGTGAAAGTACTGGTTCATCCCCGATTTATAACATCTTCATAGAACAAGCTAAAAAACTGAATCCGAGATTTCTCACAATGATCATACCATCCAGATGGTTTGCCGGCGGAAAAGGTTTGGATCATTTTCGTGATACTATGCTTAAAGACAGGCGAATTTCTCGATTAGTTGACTATCCAATAGCTTCCGATGTTTTTCCAGGAGTGAAAGTTATTGGGGGGGTGTGTTATTTTCTTTGGGAGCGAGATTACAACGGTACATGTCAGATTACAACATGTATGAATGGTCTTGAAGATACAATGGATCGATTCATGGACCAATTTGACACATTTGTTCGTTTTAATAAGGCAATTCCCATTCTTGAGAAAGTCCAGTCTAAGAAATATCCATCTATGAGTGAACAAGTTTCTCGCCAAAAGCCATTTGGGCTGCGTACATTTGTTCGACCTACTGGAAAAGGAACTGTTAAATTGTATGCAAATAAAATAGTTGGTAAAATAGAAAAGTCATCTATTATAAACGGTAAGGACATCTTGGATTTGTGGAAAGTTTTAATTTCCAGGGGATATGGCGAAGGAGGCGAAGCTCGTGATTATCCTCGAATGATAATAGGAAAACCTATCGTAGCTCCTCCTTTGAGCGCTTGTACAGAGACATATCTTGTAGCTGGAGCTTATAAAAAAGAAGCCGAAGCTCAAAATTTAGCTACATATCTTAGAACCAAGTTTCTTCGTTTTTTGATAGGCTTGCTTAAGAATACTCAGGACACGACAAAGGAGCGTTTTTCTTTTGTTCCTCTTTTGCCAATGACGAAAATATGGACAGATAAAGAACTTTATAAACATTTTGGTCTGTCTGAAGAAGAAATAGCATTTATCGAGTCGTTGATTCGTCCGATGGAGGTTGAAGATAATAAGTAATGATTTCGTAAGTTCATAATTATTTGAAAAAGAGTATAATCGCCGATATTTTTAATATGATCGGTTTAAACAGAAAAGGAGTTATTATTATGACAAATAGAAAAAAACCTTTTTTTTCAATTCGCATTGAAGGTCCTAATATTGGCCCAGGAAGAATGCGACTTGCGGATTTTCTTGAATTAGCAAACGAAATAACAAATGCTGTTGAGCGAGTTGGGATTGTTCTTTCAAATACGGGATTAAGCTCGCGCAGGGGAGCAAGACCTAAGGATTTGAAAAAAGCTCTTTCACTTGATTTAGTTGGTTTTACACAGGGAAGTCCGGCAGTACTGGCTTATTTTGAGCGTTCGGATACTCAAATGTTGATTGAAGATGTTGATTTTGGCAATCAAATATACACCAAATGGCTCGAAGGGCTTGAAGAAATATCAAGAGGTAAAGAAGTTCTGCCACAAGGATATGACGTAGGTGTTCTTCTTAAGATGAGAGACCTTGGTAATCTTTTTGGACGAGGTATAACACAAATGGATTTTTCTCTCAATCACCGTCCTAAAACTATTACTTTCAAATATACTGAAAAAGCCGTCAATCAAATACGGAAACACATTGCTAAACCAGAAAGCATGACATATACAATAGATGGAAGGCTTGTAATGGTGGATTTTAAGGAAACGGGACCTATATTTCGAATTCACCCGGCAATCGGAGAACCAGTAATGTGCAAATTTGCTGAATCTTTCCGTGAAGAAGTGTACAAAAATATTCTTAAATATGTGCGAATCAGGGGATCTGCAGAAAAAGATATGCAAGGCAAAATAACTGAGATAAATATTGCAGACATAGAAACGTTAGTATCTGATAGTGAGGGGCAATTGGAATTGACAGAAAAATCTTTGCCTTCTGGTATTGAGTTTTGGCAGCATCATACAGTTGACGAATTGGCGATAGCCCAGGGTATAAAGGCAATTTCAAACGTAGATGATTTATTAGGTGGATGGCCTGGAGATGTGAACGACGGTTTTGAGGAATGGATTTCCGAAATGAGAGAAGCGGAGTTAATAGGAGGGGACAAATAGCAATGGATAAACTTCTGGTGGATACAAACATTGTTTCCTATTTGATGAAACGTCATCCTATCAGCGAATTATATTTGCCGCACCTCAAGGACATGGTATTGTGCTTGTCATTTGTGACCATTGGCGAATTGTATCTCGGAGCAGAGAAAGGTAATTGGGGTGACAAGAGAAAAAATGAACTTGAAGAAAAACTGAAAAATTATGTTGTCCTGCCTTATGATAAGGTCGTTGCAGATTGCTATGCCAGAACAGTGATAGGTGTTCAGAGACAAAAGTTAAGTATCAGTTTTCCAGATGCGTGGATTGCAGCAACAGCGTTGGCATTTAAACTTCCTCTGGTAACTCACAACGGGAAACATTTCATTCATGTACCCAATTTGAGAGTAATAACTGAAGCACCTCAAGCATAATTGAATGAAATATGGCTATAAAATAAAAAAGGCCCTTTCGGGCCCGATGGCTTTCGCCATCCACCTCCAGATAACTGGATTAATAGTAATATACGTTTTTTAGGGCCTGTTAGCAACAGGAAAATTAAAATTATTTGAGAAAATTTTATGTCTGCTGAACAAATATGAAACAAGAATTTTTTCCTCAACGACTTGAATACAAGCCCACCATATATGCCTACGAGGATACGAATCCTCAATATAAAGGTTTGCTAAAAGTCGGATATACTATCGTCGATGTCAAGACTCGAGTTGCACGTCAATATCCAATAGTTCGTCCTGGCATCTTACCGTACAAGATTGTTCTCGAAGAGACTGCTATGCGGCATGACGGCACAACCTTCACTGATCGAGAAGTGCACAAATATTTAAGATATATAGGAATAAAAAATCCAGGAGGTGAATGGTTCAAATGTTCTGTTGCAGATGTCAAGGCAGCTATTATAGCTGTTAGAACTGGCGAAATGAATGAAGAAAATCGCAATCTTGAATTCAAGATGCGTCCGGAACAGATAGAAGCTGTTGAAAAAACGGCAGCTTACTTTAAGAGTTTCAGGAAAGAAAATCTTAATAAGACACCTCATTTTCTCTGGAATGCCAAAATGAGATTTGGGAAAACATTCGCCGCTTATCAGCTTGCTAAAAAAATGGGGTGAAAAAAAGTGCTGGTGCTCACTTTTAAACCAGCGGTTCAAAACGCATGGGAAGAAGATTTGAAATCACACGTTGATTTTAAAGGATGGCAGTTTATATCACCGGGCGGACTGACTTATGAAGCTGCCAACAATAAAAGGCCGTTTGTCTGTTTCGGCTCTTTTCAGGATTATCTGGGAAAGAACAAAAGCACTGGTGGAATTAAGACTAAAAACGAGTGGGTTCATACTACCAACTGGGATTGCGTTGTTCTTGATGAATATCACTATGGTGCATGGCGTGAAAATGCCAAAGAACTTTTTGAAGCAGAAGATAAGAAAGAAGCTGAGTTTGCCGATGGAGAAGGCAGAGATTATTTTGATGAAGATATTATGCCTATAACAACAAATGCATATCTCTATCTTTCCGGGACTCCTTTTCGGGCTATTGCATCGGGCGAATTTATTGAGGAACAGATATATAACTGGACATACTCCGATGAGCAGCGTGCAAAAGAGCAATGGCAAGGTGATGATAATCCATATGCTCCACTGCCCCGAATGGTACTGCTTACCTATCAATTACCTGATTCGATACGTGAAATCGCTATGCAGGGCGAGTATAACGAATTCGACTTGAATGTTTTCTTCTCTGCCAAGGGGGAAGGGAAAAATGCAACCTTTACATATCAGGATGAAGTTCAAAAATGGCTTGATTTAATTCGTGGAGCATTTTTAGAGACTACTATTGATAATCTGAAATCAGGAGCAAAAAAACCTCCAATGCCTTTTTCAGATACTCGTCTTTTGAATATTTTATCTCATACCTTCTGGTTCTTGCCGAGTGTTGCTTCCTGTTATGCCATGAAAAATCTTTTAAAGCAAAACCAAAACAGGTTTTATCATGATTACAAGATTGTGGTCGCTGCCGGTAACAACGCCGGTATCGGTGTGGCGGCGTTACCGCCCGTACAGAAAGCTATGGATGATCCCTTGAAAACAAAGACGATTACCCTTTCCTGCATGAAATTAACCACAGGTGTAACGATCAAGCCGTGGACTGGTATTTTCATGCTTCGCAATTTATCCAGTCCCGAAACATATTTTCAAGCTGCGTTTAGAGTGCAAAATCCATGGACTATGCAAAATTCTGACAGTACTTCACCAAACACAGAAGAAATTATTAAACGAGAGTGTTATGTTTTTGATTTCGCCCCTGATAGAGCTTTGAGGCAGATTGATGATTATAGTTGTCAATTAAACATAGATGAAACAAATTCGGAAAAAAAGGTCGCCGAGTTTATAAAATTTCTTCCTGTACTTGCTTATGATGGAAGTTCTATGAAAATGCTCAATGCTGCTGATATTCTTGATATGGCAAGGAGCGGCACGACAGCAACACTTCTGGCAAGGCGATGGGAAAGTGCATTACTGGTTAATGTCGATAATCAAACTTTGCAGAGATTGATTAATAATAAGGATGCCATGAAAGCCTTAATGAGTATTGAAGGATTTAGAAGCTTAAATCAGGAAATTGAAACTATTATAAATAAATCTGAAGTCCTTAAAAAAATCAAAAAAGATGCCAATGATAGAGAATTGACGAAAAAGGAAAAAAGAGAACTTTCGAAAGAGGAAAAAGAATATAAAAGCCTTAGAAAGCAAATACAAGAGAAGCTTATTAAATTTGCCACTCGTATTCCCGTTTTTATGTATTTAACCGACTATCGGGAGCGAAGTCTGAAAGATGTTATTACACAACTTGAACCGGGACTTTTTAAGAAAGTAACCGGTCTATCTGTGAAAGATTTTGAATTACTTGTAAGTCTCGGTGTATTTAATAGTTCCAGGATGAATGATGCCGTCTTTAAATTCAAACGGTATGAGGACGCAAGTTTAGTATATACTGGTATAAATAAGCATGAAGGTGAGGACATTGGTCTTTTTGATACTGTACTAAGCTCAGGAGACTATCGAGCAACCTTTGAAAATATGTAAATCGACGAGATAATCGCCTTCTCAAAGGACAATGCAGAGCAGTCTCAATACCTCTGCCGGTCAATCTCTCAATACCATGAAGTCAAACAACGAGTAACCCGTGGGCGCTGGTGCAGTGCTTGTCATGCCCCGCCTGCCAAAACCCATACCACGGGGAGCAGGAGCCAATTCAGTAGCATACATACGGACGTACCTGGCTGTCGTTGTTTTAAAGGTCTCATCTGTCACTGTGTAAGACGATCCAAGATTTGTGCTGAAAACATCCGTCCAGTTGGACGCATCGCTGGATGTCTGTATCTTGAATGTCCTGGCGGCGTTTGTGTTCCACTTGAGAATGACACGGTTAATCTCGGTTGGTTTCTCCAAGTCCACCATGATCCATTGTGTGTTACCATCGCCGCTTTGCCAATAGGTATTGACATAATCCTTGTAAGTCTTAGAAGCGGTAACATTTTTTGCGACGTTTGGTTCGGTCTCTGACGAGGCAGTGACTGCCTTGCCTGCAGCAAGGTTGCGGGAAGGATCGAACTTCCGCCATGTTCCAGCGGCAAGGTTAATATCCCAATCATGGTAATAGTTCAGAATCGGTTTATCGCCATCAAATTCCATCGGCAGGAATATGTAGTCGCCGTTTCTGCCCTGCTGCGTGTTCTTGATCCAGCGGTCTCCGAAATAAAAATAGGTCGTTTCATCGGTCCCTTTTAACGGAATGATCATATCCACCTGCGAATCCCAGGAATTAGTTGAGCCGGGAGTGGAAAGCGGTACCGGCGGTGACCAGGAGCCGGCAATGTTCCCGGCCGTGTAGTAGTTAGTGCCGGAGGATTCTATTCCGGCCGTGCGTGACGTTCCGTAGTAATAGATGCCGTTACGTTTAAAAATATGAGGCGCCTCCCGGCTGCGAATGTCCCAAAGATAAATCCGCTTGTCGAGCGAGAGGTAGTCCGGCGACATCAGGTAGATACCGTGCTGGGCATTTGTCCCTACCGCCCAGGAGACGTAACACAGATATGCCTTGCCGTCGTCGTTGATATAAACGGAACTATCACCCATGAGGGCGTTGTCAACGAGTGTCTGGCTTTTGAACGTAAAGGGACCATCCGGTTTCTCGGCGGCTGCTATACCCAGATGCGCTCCGTTTCCATCGTACTTCATGACCATGACATACTGTTTCGTATTCGGATTGTAAACAACATCTATGCGATTGGCCTCCACATCGTGACGCAGGACTGCGCCGTGATTAGTCCAGTGTACGAGATCAGGGGACGTGTAGCAATACTGCTCACGAAAGCGGTTGGCTTGCGAACCGCCGTACCAGTAGTAAAGACCGTCGAATTTGGTAAGGCACCCGCTGCGGGTCATAATACGTTCGCCGTTCTGATCCACCCAGTAGAAATCGTTATGGATAGTATGCCATGCGGATTGCGCCAGAGAAAACCGGCCTGCCATTAAGAAGGAAATCGCGAAGATTAAGACTCTGGTTCTCATAGAATGGTCTCCTTAATATGATAATAAGAATATTTTCTTTCTAACCACAAGATACGACTATAGAGCAGTTTCTCCTGACGGTCAAGACCTGTCTAAAATTTCCTAATTAAATATAAGAGTTTTACTTGAGAAATGGTCTTTTAAGTGGTAATATCCTTTTCCCGAATATGTTGGAAATTATTAATAAATTATAGCATTAGAAGGAAATAAAATGGCTGAACCAGTAAAATATAATAAAATAAAACCTGCTGAAAAATGCCGCTATGACGCAGTTTCCATGGGCGAAGTTATGCTCAGGCTCGACCCGCGTGATATTCCCACTGCACGAGTAAGAGATAATATCCGGGTATCACAGGGCGGCGGCGAAACCAACGTTGCCTGCGGCTTATCTTATACATTCGGCCTGCGAGCCGCGGTTCTTACCGCTATGGTCGATGATACAATCGGGCTTAATATCAGAAACCAGATGCGCGAACTCGGAGTCGATACAAGCAATATCATCTGGTGGAATACGAACAATGACGGCTCGCAATACTCCACAGATAAGAAAGGAACCATCTGCAACGGCGTGAACTTTACATACAACGGAGCGGGAGTATTGCCGTCCGAGACGACATATTATCGAGGGAATACAGCCGCTACAAAGCTCAAACCCGGCGATTTCAATTTCGATGATTTATTCGGAAAACAGGGCGTGAGAATTTTCACTACAGGCGGGATTCTCACTCTAATCGGTCCGAAAACAGGAGACCTCGCTATCGAAGCTGCACAGAAAGCGGCTGAGTACGGAACTTTCGTATCGGCAGACCTCAATTACAGGTCTAAAGTCGAGCCGGACAAGAACAAGGCAAAAGCTATAAACAAAAAACTCGCACCATATATCGGAATGCTGGTCGGCAATGACTCGGACCTTTCAGATGCACTCGGCTACGAGACAAAGGTCGCCAAGAAAGCAACATTCCAGGAATGGGCGGAAGCATACAAGCAAACGGTTCGTAAAGTCGCCAAAGACCTGCCGAACCTGAGCCTGATTGGTACCCAGTGGCGAGGCGCACATAACGCAGACCTGATAAGCTGGAGCGCGATTCTTTACGATGTGCTCAACGATAAATTCTATGAAGCCCCGGTTCGTGAGAATGTCCCGATAAGAGACCGCACTGGCGGCGGAGATTCATTCGCTTCCGGAGTACTTGCTGCCCTGCTGAAAGGCAAAGACCTCGAAACGGCAGTCAACTGGGGCGCTGCACACGGAATTCTCGTACAGGAAACACCCGGTGACATTACATACGTTGACGAAAAAGCAATTATCGCAGAAGTCAACAGGGCGATTAAAGGCGGCGGTGTTAAAGCTGTAAGATAATAGAATAGTTCAGTGGTGTCGAGGGCGTCCCGCCTTCGTTTAAACCGAGTTTTAAACGCGGGCAGGATGCCCGCGACACGATAATAATGCTATACGTATCGAAGGCTTACAACTTATGAATGCGCGGGCTGGAAGCCCGCGACACGAGGTTAAGCTGTTTTATGGTCAAGGAATCCTTCGAGCTTTCTTGCGCGAACCGGATGCTGGAGCTTGCGAATTGCCTTTGCTTCAACCTGCCTGACTCGCTCGCGTGTAACCTTAAAGATTCTTCCGACTTCTTCAAGGGTATATGTGTAGCCGTCACCGATACCATAACGCAGCTTTATAATCTCACGTTCACGGTATGATAGTGTCTTAAGAACCGAATCGATTCTGTCCTTGAGCATTTCCTGCGTCGCGGAAGCCACCGGCGAATCTACATCATCGTCTTCGATAAAATCACCGAAGTAACTGTCATCGCTCTCGCCAATCGGCCTGTCCAGGCTTATCGGGTGCTTGGAAATTTTCATAACCCTGCGTGTTTCCCCGACGCTCATCTTTGCTTCTTCGGCGATTTCCTCGATAGTAGGCTCGCGCCCCAGTTTCTGGTGCAGGACTTTACCCGCGGTCCTGAGCCTGCTCATCGTCTCTATCATGTGAACGGGAATGCGGATTGTCCTGGCATGGTCTGCTATCGCGCGTGTAATCGCCTGTCGAATCCACCATGTAGCGTATGTGCTGAATTTATATCCGCGCCTGTATTCGTATTTGTCAACCGCTCTCATAAGACCCGTGTTGCCTTCCTGAATCAAATCAAGAAAGCTCAGTCCCCTGTTGCGGTATTTCTTGGCGATGGAAACGACCAGCCTCAGGTTTGCGCTGGAGAGCAGGCGTTTCGTGCTTTCGTATTGAGTAAAGACTCTATCCAGAACGTTGAGCCTCTTTTCGAGCTGTTTCGGAGTCTCCATAACCAGTTCCTGAAGTCCCTTTAGCTCCTGCTTCATTGCCTCTATATCATCCTGGTTTATCTGGCCGTTCGGTCCGACGGCAATCGTATCTTCGAGTTGGCGCATCTTGTCGCACATGCCGTGAAGCTTGTTTTTGATAGGTTGAATCCTGCTGGTTCGCAGGCTGAGTTCCTCAAGAAGAGTGGAAATTCTGCGTTTGATTCTGTTCATTTTCTTGACAATCTGTTTAACAGGCTCACTCTCCGGATCGGCGGCTTCCATAAACTGTTTAAACAGTCCCTGGTTTATCTTGAGCAGTTCCTCCACAGTCTTGAGGTTTTCGGGAATTCTTTTCTTGATAACATTTTTTGTGAAAAGCTGTTCGGTGCCGACTTTTATCGTTCTGTCAAATGACATTGTTCCATTATGTACATACTGGAATAATTCCACTGCGCTTCGCGCACAGTAATCGCTCTGGAGCATTTTTCTTCTGAAAGTCATTCTTGCTATTTCGATTTTTCGCGCAAGCGAGATTTCCGATTTCCTTGTCAGCAGCGGTATCTGTCCCATTTGTGTAAGATACATTCTGATCGGGTCGTCTATTCGCCGGGCAACATCTTCGCCGACAAGCTGCCTTTCGAGAAGCTCATCGTCATCTTTAACTTCATGCTCGATATCAGCTTCTTCATCAACGAGAGAGTCTTCAAAATCTTCGTCCTGGTCCTTTTCAAGATGCTGGGATTCTACATCTGCTTCATCGACCAGGCTTATGCCCTTTTCATCCAGCATAGCCAGCAATTTGTCCAGACGTGCAGGACTGATGGCGTCTTCAGGCAAATCATCATTCATTTCCTCGTATGTGAGGAATCCTTTTTTCTCGCCTTTTTTGATAAGCATTTTAATCTGCTGTTCCGGATCTTTGCCCTCGGCGATGCTCTCCGGGGCGTCCTCTTCCATCACAGGCTGATTGATATTTTCTTCTTCGATTTTTTTAGCTTTTTTTCGTGCCACTATTTATTTCCTTTTCATTGGTTATATATACTTCAAAAACATGTTTCGTTTGATAATACCTGTCGAGAAAATTGATTTTGTTTTTCATTTTTTATAAGTGAATCACTCATACAGTAATTTACACTTTTTGCAGACTGCTTGTTCGTTATACCATTCCGCCGGTGTGACGATTTTCCTTTCCTCGTTTTTTATAAGCATGTAACAAATACTCTTCCTGCTCTTGTTTGACTTCGATGGATTTACTATGTTTCTGCTCGCTGTATTGCTCGAGCATTTCCATCGCACCTGCCAGACGAGGCTCATAATTGCCTTTTTTCTCCCCCGCCTGCGCAAGCTCCATAAGACATGTACCCATCTCCACCGATTCAGTCCTTGCTAAAATTTCTTTCAGAGAGATGCCTGAGTTTTCATCCAATGCTCCGAACAGAATGACCGCCGCACGAACCAGTATTGGAATGTCGAATATGTCTGTGTTAAATTTTTCTCGAACTTCTTCGTATAATTCCGGTTTATTCAGCAATATTTCCAGAACCTCACGCTGTGCGGCAGCGTATCGACCCTGACCATAATCGATTTTTGGAACTTTTAGTTCGCCGGCATCACGTCTGGCGGCACTTGCGGCCTGCCTTATACGTCTGTTCAGCTCTTCTGTTAACTGCCTGCTGTCAAGCCCGATAATTTTCGATATCTGGTTCACTCTCAATCCGAATTCAATCGCCGGAACATGTCCGGCCTGAAAACCTGTTGCTATCGACTGCAAATATTCTTCAATCGCTGTTTTTTTACCTGCAACTGTTTCCTCACTGCTGAACTTTTCTTTCAGCCTGTCCCATTTGAACTGAAAAACGTCAACTGCTTCGTTCATAATCTTTTCAAAAGCTTCTTTTCCGGCAGCAAGGAGAAAATCACAAGGATCTTTTCCCTGCGGTATCGAAGCAATTTTTATATCTATCCGCTGTGACAGGCAAACATCGAGCGCCCTGTTGGAAGCTTCCATGCCTGCTGTGTCATTGTCGTAAATCAATATTACCTTTTTCGCGTATCGCCGCAGGATTCGCCCGTGTCCTGCGGTAAAACTTGTCCCCAGAGTCGCGACTACATTGTTACAGCCGAACTGATGCGGCAGGATACAATCCGTATATCCTTCGACAACTGCCGCCGTGCCGGTTGAAACTATATCGTACCTGGCCTGTTCGAGACCATACAATGTGTTGCTTTTGTCAAACAGAACTGTCGTAGGTGAATTTACATATTTTGCACCTGTGCCGTCAAGCGTCCTTCCCCCAAAACCAATTACCCTTCCGGTCACATCGGTAATTGTGAACATAAGACGATTTACAAACTTGTCCATATTCTGAGCTACGACCAAACCAGCCTGTTCAAGGAATTTGTAAGGCACTTTACCAGCTTTAGCTGTCTCGATTAAATCATCATTCGAGTTCGCAGCATAACCTATGCGCCATTTTTCTATACTTTCAGGACTAATCTGTCTCTGGGCTAAATAATCACGTGCTATTTTACCTTTGTCTTTATCCTGTAAATTTTTCTTGAATTGATTGGCTGCCCAGTTATTAATCCATGCTAATTTATTTGGATCAATTTCAGTCTGTGAGTTTGCATCTTTTCCCGCTGAATTTGCAGTAGTGTTCGGCTTTTGAAACCGTCTTTCGAGTTTAATTCCCGCCCGTTCAGCCAATCTTTCAACCGCCTGCGGAAAGCTGAGATTTTCGCGCATCTGAACAAACTTAAAAACGTCACCGCCGGCGCCGCAGGCGAAGCATTTGAATATCTGCTTTACACTGCTGACATTCATGCTCGGCTTGTGGTCATCGTGAAACGGGCATAAGCCAACCATTTCATGGCCTTTTTTTGTCAGGCTCACATGCTCACTTATAACATCAATAATGTCGTTTGCCTGCTGAACTTCCAATACAATACGATTGTCAAACATCCCTGACATAATAATACAACTCTTCCACAATAAAGCGGATTTCAGTTACACCTCCCTATCAGACGGCTTATACGTCTGCATTATACTAACCTGCTTTGAGAATGTGTTTTCAACTACATAAATATACCTGTAATCTCAAAAAAGTCAAGTCAGCCTTTAAAAATGCCCTTTTAATACTGAAAAACGCCACCCAAAGACATTTGGACAATTAGTGCATTCATACTTTATCAGGTTTATATAGTATTTTTTGAAAAGCAGAAAAGGTCTTATTAGTGAAAAAATGAAAGAAAACAAGAAATTTTCATAAATATTTAAAAATTTTTGTAACTAAACTCCATTTTGAGCGTCTATTTAAAGAGAGATTACTTTAATGAAGAAAGATAGAGTGAATGATTTTGAAAATGTATAATGAAGATGAAATTTTGTTAGGCCGCAGGGCCAAGGATGAAACTGAGGACTTTATCAATCAGCACTTTGAAAATCCAGACAAAGGCTGGCCGAAAGTTCGTCTATCTACTTGCTCATCATTTGATGAATTTAAAAAACGGAAACTTGAAAAGAATAGTTCGTTATCCGCTTTTTCTATACATGTTTTTTAATAGAACATGAGTCCCAAGGCATTGAATCAGGCGATAGTTAGGTTGCAGTTAGATAATTTTTGTTAAATCCGGCTTCGATGGTTGCTATATAATTAAATGCCATTTATTACCCATATTACCAAGCATTTTATATACAATGCAAATATGGGTTATTTTTAAATACCGAATTTTTGTTTCAACTCCAAATTAGTTGGTAATTTTATTGCTTGTAATACATGTAAGTTGTTTAGATTTAACGCTTTAAAGGCAATAACATGTTTGTATATAATATGACTGCTATGCTGGAGGATAGGGCAACGCTG
>JAFGEF010000025.1 GCA_016931715.1 Sedimentisphaerales bacterium | reverse complement strand
TTAACGATGTCTGGCTTACACTTCCGGCAGTTAAAGAAAGCGACCAATGGGCTAATAAGAACATTGGCATCGAGATAATATCCACCCTGACGCTTGCAGACCTCGACCCTGTAACCGGCAGAGCGGGCGGATTTTGGGATATTGACAATGTAAGATTAATTACTGCTATGCTGGACGATTAAATATTCGATATAATAGCCTAAAAAAGAAAATAAAAGCATGAAAACATGCAAACTTAAACGAAAGAATGACAAACACGGCGGTTTTACACTCGTTGAGATGCTTGTTGTTATATCAATTATTACCATACTTATTGCTATACTTTTACCGGTTCTTGGCAAAGCGAAATCTTCTGCCAGAAAGATTGTCTGTATGGCTAATCTCCGCCAAATTGGTACTGCCATTAACACATATTCTATGGACTACGACGAGAGCATCCCGATTGGCCCTAAAGCTCCGCCTTTTTTATCGCCGGCCGATTTCTATCCATCGACAGGTACTCCGACAAGTTTGCTTTCGCTAAGTACCGGCCAACCTGTAGGTCTCGGACTTTTACTGGCGAAGTATCTATCAAAAAAATCAGAGGTCTTATTTTGCCCGGGCGCAGATCAATCCGTTTCTACGAAGGCGGAATTAGCCAAAGTCGGCAATAGTCAGGCACAGTGCAGCTATTATTACCGGCATGCGTCTGTAACAAGTTTATTTGACAATCCCAAAGAAGCTCCAATTATAGATATCAAATTATCTGATCTTGGACTTAATCGCAAAAAACAAAAGATTAAGGCTCTGGTTCTTGATACTCAGTTTCTCTGTCCTGACGACCTGCTTAGTTTCAATGTCAAACCGCGAACGCATCACGATTTAGAAACAGTAAATATCTTTTTTGCAGGCGGTCATGTCGTATCCCGCAGAAATGAAGATAACCGATTTACAGTTGATGTCAGGAATTATGCCGATATACGCAATGCATTCAGCAAGATACTTGAAACCTTCGAAGAAGCAGATAAAGAACAATAAATCGCTTATACACATTCAGTAGATGTGCCTGCAAGGATTAATTATTAGCAAGCATACATACTGTTTTGACAAACCCAGCGGAGTTACAGGCTCTTGCCGACCTGTTTGAAAAGCCACGCGTCTTCAGCCTCTGTCAGCGCCGGGATTCGCGGGTGACCCATTTCCTTGAAAATAGCCAGCTTCTTCGGAGCAGTGATAACATTGAAAGCCGAGAATGTCGAATCCGGCGGGCAGGTTTCGTCATTGTACCCCCAGCCATAATGACCGGGCACCCTGATGCGCCTGGCGAAATTGACACCGTCAAAATAGGCGGTTGTCGCGATTTTCACGTCACGCTGCGGGTCATTCCTGTCATTGAATCTAAACGCCGGCCATCCTCCGGCCCGGTTATGCAAATAACCGGTCACATCGCAGAAAGCCGGATATGACACAGCACACGCAGTCACGCGCGAATCGAGTCCCGTTGTTGTGATTGCCAGATACCCACCCTGGCTGCCGCCTATGGCAACCAGGTTCCTGCCGTCCCACTTTGGCAGCGTTACGAGATAGTCGTTGGCGCGAACACACCCCATCAGAACACGGCGAAAGTAATAGTGATTGGGATCGTCCAAACCGATTGATGTGTAATTGCCTGAGACCTGAACGGCCGGCGCCGCTCCTTGTATCGGCACAACAGGCATTTCGTGAATGCCAACGTACAAGACGATGAATCCGCGTTCGGCATAGTGCCAAATACTGTCCCTGTCCGGCCCCCGCACACCTGCGCCGGGAGTGGATATAATCGCCGGAAACGGACCTTCGCCCTGCGGAATGTAGAGGATTCCATAAAACCGGCTTGCAGTTGCCGGCGGAGTGCCAATATTCTGAAGATTGACCTCAAAAGCCTCTGCCTTGTCGCTGCTCAACTGCGGCATCGGGGTCAATTTCACGTCCATTGGAATTTTCGCCAACTCGGCTCTGGCTTTTGCCCAGAATACATCGAAATCCGCAGGCTCTGTCTGGGTGGGTTTGATTTTCTCCGGTGAGAATCCCGCTGTTGCCATGTCGCGGCTGCCGCCGACAGCAGTTGCAGCACAACGAAGAAATCCAGGCTCTTTCATCGTGCCGCCATCCAGTATAAGGACACCATTTTCAGGAATCGCCGCACTCTTCGATTCCGCAGGCATCATATCCGGGCCGATAGTGTAATTGACAGTTGTCCCCGCCGGTCCGGTGACTGTAAATTTCACAGCTTCGCCCGGAACATAGTTCCAGTCGGAATGGTCGGCGGTAACTTTAATCTGCGGGCCTGAAATCCCTCGTCTGCCCATAAAAGACATAGGCGCTGCATTCGGATTCTGAGCCAGGCATGGTAAAAAAATCAGTGCCGTGAGAAAAAACAAAGTGAAGCGGCGTTTCATAACAATACTCCAACATTGATATATTATGGAAATTAATAGCATTACTGAACTAAAGCTACCGGCTGGGCCGATTCATCCATCTCCAGTCTCAGGTAATCGTAGATAACGCCGCTATTCGGATCGCCTGCTGGTACCGTCAATGTAAGCTTATTTGTTCCCTTCTTCAGCAATGAAGCATCGAAAGTAAATTCCTGCTCGTGCCATATTCCGTGCATGCCGTGCCTGGAGAGTACGCCATCATTTGGCAGGTTGGCGAGTTGACCAACTGATTCATCATTCACTGAAACAGCAATCGAACGTACTCCTGTACCGCAGAATGCCAGACGCAGCGTTGCTCTGCCTTTGCCGTCAGCAGGCATGTCAAAAACTATTGTGCGAGGTGCGGCCTGCCCGCGAGCGAAACCGCCGCCGCGTCGAGCCCCAGGTTCCGCCGGTGCTGCCGCATTCCGGACTACATGCGGCGCATGTGCAAAGAACCAATCTTTAGTATAGTCGCTTTTGCCGATTACATAAGTTATATCATCAGGGAAAAGCTCGCCATAGGACGTAGTAATGTCGGGTTTATAGTACACATCTCCTTTGAAAAATTCCGAGCCGTAGCGGTTGGGAATACCTACATCCCATAATTGTTTGCCGCGACGAACCGGCGTCCATGTAACCTTGCCCATATCAAGATTCTTACCAGTCTCGACTTTGACATCATTTTTAACAAGCTCACCCAGCACGCCATCAGCGAATACATGCATAGTATAAGTTCCGGCAGGAACGTTAGGTACTGCAAATTCCCCGGAATCCGCGCCTTTCACCCAAAACTGGTAAAATTTGGCATCCTGCTGCCAATCCACAGTTCTGGCCATGCTTCCGCCGAGGCTTGGCGCAGGTGATTTATATGCCGGTGCCGTCAAGCCGACAGTGACATTCGACATTTTAGCGCCGGGCATTAATGGATCGGTCAGGACAAGCTGCCCCTTAACTGTCGCGCGTTCGACTGGTTTAGCGAAACTTTCACTATCTACCCAGGCAAACGGCCACTTTTGCTTTTCTTTAACAGCCTGGTCCCTGGCATTTTTGTAAATTTCCTCCGTATCATTGCCGGAGCCAACATAAAGCAAGATTGGTCCAATGACTTTGGTCCAGTGCTCGCCTGCCGCTACGGCTACCTCAGCTCCGCCATAATGGCTGCTTCGCCAGTAATTCAGGACACATGGCGCTGCAATCTTGTTGGTGTCGCGATGGCCGAGGAATTCGATTTTTGTCGGTCCGCCGCTCATATATTCCATAGATGGATTTATGATGAAACAGCCAACTTTTTCCGTCGTGCTGGACCAGCCGAATGCAGGATTGTTGTATTGATTTGTAGTATAGACATACTTGTCACCCTCGACCAGGCTCGCCGGATAATGCTTGTTATGATACTCGTCCTGGGCAACGCTCATCCAGTCGAAGAAAGCATTAAGCTTCATGCAAAAACGTGCTTCCGTAATCATATCCGCCGGGTATTCCGGTTTATGCTCGAAGATACAATACGTATAAACACCGGGATCGCCTCGACCCATAGCAAAGCGAATCTCGACGTCTGCATAAAAGTCACCGTCACCTCTTGCTGCGCCAGGGCCGGTTCCCATTTGGCGAGTACCATTGGAAAGACCTTTGACCGAAACCTCTGCGCGTTCGCCGTTGTTATTCTTCGGATCGATAGTAATTTTAGCAATTGCTGCCGGCTCGCTGCCTCTGCGTCCCATTGCATCGTGTGACCAGAAACCATATTGATGGTCTGTCATGCCGCGGTTTATGCCGTTGAGATTTTCTCCGGGCGGGTCAGCCTGCAAATCCGGATTACCGCTTGAGTCCAGAATTGTTGCAAACATTTCTTTGCCGTTAAATTTCAGTGATACAATATCGCCCGATGCTTTCGCTACACTTGCGATGGCAATACCGTTATCAAGAATGTAGAGTTGGTCGGTTTCTGTCAATTTCACAGGCGAGTTCACCGACGTCGTTTGCGCATTGGAGTTTATCGAACAAAAACCCGCAGCAATAAGCATAGCCAGCATTATCACTGTGCCCTTTTTCAAATGAGTCATGTTCATATTTTGTTCCTTTCGTAAAAGTTTAACAATAATACATTACAGGATTGAACGGCAGTATTCATCTTGATCCTGCAAAAAACAAGATTTCAATCCCGAGACTATTCCTGTATATAAAATACTGATTTGAGCGGCTCAAGAGCCAATGGGACTTTTGTAACAGGCTCTGTGCCGGTATTCGTGACGTTCGTTTCAAGCTTACTTCTATCTCCGGTATGTGGATTCCATAAAGCGAGGCTTTTATTACCTCTTAAAATAATATTCGTTTTAATGGGCTGATTTGTGGAATTGACAAAGAAATAAATGTCTTTTTCATCCTTGACTTTATGGATATAGGTCAGTGCGCCATCATACTGCATATTCATTTTTACCGGCCACATCGGCGCCAATTGTATATTAACATCTCGAACCGGAAGCGCTTCGTTCAATACATCAGTAACCATAGTCGGATCCGGTCGAGGCAGGAAGTAGGATTTTCCCCCGGCTTCATTCCTGTAAGCAAAGTAAGTTTTAAAGTCGTCGGTATAGGCACGTATAGCCGCTTTCATTGGACCGTATTCCGGAATACCAAAAATGTCACCAATAATCTTCTGGACTTCTTTGTCTTTATTAAATTCCGCTGAATATTTCGGTAATACTGTTGTTGCAATAACTGTTCCACCGGCAAGATAGAATTCTTTAATCTTTTCAGCGGTTTTTACAGAAATTGTTTCACATCCCGGTAAAAGCAGAACTCTGAAAGCTTCCCTGTTGACTTTATTGTTAATGATAAGGTTTCTTCCTTCTATAATGCAATTATCCTGCAAAACTTCAGGATGCAGGTATGTATAATCGATTCGCAATCCGCGGAAAAGCATCTCTCCCATATCCATATAATCATTTTCAGGCGTAAGAATTCCTCCTTCAAGTGCGAAGTAGAAACCCGCGTCAACTCCTCTGCTTGGGCCGCCTTTGGCAGGTTCGACACCCACCGGCTGTGCGAATTTATATTTTGCCTGCAATGCGGCAATCGGATAAAGTACCGCGATATCCGCGACATGCCGGCCGCCCCGGAGGAGATACTCCATCCGGCCAATAAACTGACCTATTTCCGGTGATTCACCTGCTTTAGGACGCCAGCCGACCTGCTGATTGATTCCCATCGCGTGCTGATCCATAGCGGTGCGCCAGGCAGCTTCGGCAGTTTGCCACTGTCTTTGATATGCTGCATAAGTTTCAGCCTGGATGACAGGACGATCATAATTGAAGGCTGCCGATGTCACAACTTTATACGAGGTATTGGATCGACCGGTAAACCATATATCATCGATAGTCGGTATTTGCTCATGTTTGAAAATTTTCATCAGGTCGCCGAGCGTACCGACTGGATTTGGAGCTTCTTCCTGGTCCATGTGACCTGACAAAGCTACTCCATGGTCTTCGCACCATTTTGCCAATTGCCCGATGAAATTCTCAGTATATAATTCTGTTCGATATCCATACAGCACATTTCGTGCCGCGATGGTATCTTTACCAATATCATACCACAGAGCCGGATAATACTTCATGGGAGAATAGCCATATTTCTTTTGAAATCCTTCGTTATAACCCGGCGTCCATAAGCGCCCGCTTACACTATTATGCATAGAAGGCTCATCGAAAAATGTCTGTTTAATCATGGTGCCGAAATACTCTTTGAGATTCTCATAGTACTTGTCATACATAACATCGATAAGTCCGGCCACAGCTTTTTCTGAAAGGTAATCACATACACCCCGCCTTAGAGATGTATCTAAGTAAAACAACATTACCTTCCAATCTCCCTGGGGTATTTTACCTTTGAATGCAAAACCATTGCGGCTCACCTTGTCAGAAATATCAACACATTCAAGTGTATCCAAATTCATCATAGTTGTACCGATATACAGGGAATTTTTCTCCGGCATAATCAGCTCAACTTCGACAGGCCCTGAAACATCTTTTTCAACTTTTTCCAGACTCTTCTGGACATCATCGGGATATGCTTTAGAAAAAAGTCCGCCCGCCATACCGGTCGGAAATTGCAATTCATCATAAAGGATATCCATCGGCAAATCATGTTTGAGACCTTCTTCAATCGTTACTTTATACAACCTGAAGAATTCATCATCCAGATAAGTTGCTTTGGGTCCTGTATTAGCGGCAGTTCCCCTTCGCTGCATGCCAAAGCCGACGCCGCTGTCAGGTGTAATCATGTATCCGCCGTATGCATTACTATCAACAGCACTCTTAACCATAGCTTTGACAGCATCATCGGTAAGGCCGGCAAGCTGGAAAGTGAACCAGGCATGTCCCCAGTATTGACGCGGAGGCTCCTTAAAGTCCTCATATTCTACCGCCTGAGAATAAGTACCTTGCGCTGCAGTTATAGTTAATAAATTCACACTTAATACACAACCGAGCAAAAGATATAAAGACTTGTTCACATGATTCATTTTTCTGCATCCTTAATTAAATTATGAGTTTTGCAAAAGTTCAGATAAATATTTCATGATTCATTCAGTTCCAAGCGCAGGTAGTCGTAGATTACGCCGCTGTTCGCATTGCCGCCCGGCACCGTCAGCGTGAGCTTGTTAGCGCCCTGTTTCAGCAGCGATGCGTCGAAGACAAATTCCTGCTCGTGCCATATTCCGTGCATGCCGTGATTTGAGAGCACGTTGTCAGCGGGAAGATTGCTGAGTTGACCAACAGCTTCATCGTTGACGGTAATCGCAATCGAGCGAACTCCCGTGCCGCTAAACGCCAGACGAAGTGTCGCTTTGCCGCGACCGTTGGAAGGCATATCAAAAACAATGGTACGAGGTGCAGCCCGGCCATTCGCCATCGGTGCACCCAAAGCCCCTGCCCGTGCAGGAGCCGCTGTGTTTTGTTCGACATGAGGCACATGCGCGAAGAACCAGTCTTTCGTAAAATCGCTTTTACCAATCACATACGTAATGTCATTCGGGAAAAGTTCACCATAGGACGCCGTAATGTTGGGTGTATAGTACACATCGCCTTTGAAGAATTCCAGGCCGCTGCGATTTGGAATTCCTACCTCCCAAAGCTGCCTGCCGCGACGAACCGGTGTCCAGTCAATCCTGCCCAAATCAAGCGTCTTGCCAGCCTCGATTGTGACATCGGTTTTGATGTATTCACCCAGCACGCCGTCTGTAAAAGCGTGCAGCGTATATGTACCGGCTCGGACGCTGGGAATTGTGAATTCGCCGGTATCTGTCCCGCGCACCCAGAACTGATAATTCCTGGCATCACGCTGCCAATCGATTGTCCTGTTTGCGGGACCGGGCGCTGATGACGTATATGCCGGAGCCGTCAGGCCGACCATAACGTTCGACATCTTAGCGCCGGGCATTAATGGATCGGCCAGGACAAGCTGGCCTTTAACTGTCGCGCGTTCGCCCGGTTTAGCAAAACTTTTACTATCTACCCAGTCAAACGGCCACTTTTGCTTTTCTTTAACAGCCTGGTCACGAGCATTTTTGTAAATGTCCTGTGAGTCACTGCCGGAGTTCACGTAAAGCATAAATGGCCCGATGACCTTGGACCAGTGCTCACCTGCCGCTACGGCTACTTCAGCTCCACCATAGTGGCTGCTTCGCCAATAGTTCAGCACACAAGGCGCCGCTACCTGAGTGGTATCACGATGACCGAGAAATTCGATTTTTGTCGGCCCCCCGCTCATGTATTCCATCGAAGGATTTATAATGAACAAGCCCACGTTCTTAGTCGTGCTGGACCAGCCGAACGCCGGGTTGTTATATTGATTAGTGGTATAGATGTACTTATCCCCCTCTCGCAGGCTCGCCGGATAGTTCTTGTTGTGGTGCTCGTCCTGGGCAACACTTATCCAGTCAAAAAAATCTGCCAGTTTCGCGCAGAAGCGTGCTTCGGTCATATTTGCGGCAGGATATTCCGGCAAATGTTCGAATATGCAATAAGTATAAACGCCTGATTCACCGCGGCCAATATTATAGCGGATTTCTATGTCTGCGGCGAAATTACCATCACTTTCTGCGCCCGGACCATGTCCCATCTTGATACCGCCGGAAATTCCCTTAACAGAAACTTCACCTCGCTGACCACCATTGGATTGAGGATCGATAGTAATTCGGCTTAAAATTTCCTTTCCCCCTGTCGTATCATGCGACCAGTACCCCCCTGTATGTCCGGATTTGTCCGTGAGCATTTCCGTCCCTTTATATATAAGCGAAGTTATATCACCATTTCGTTTGGAGATTCGCGCTGTTACTATCCCATTGGAAATAGTATAGGTCGATTCATTTTCTTCAATTTTGACTTCGCCTGCGCTGGCTGCAGTCTGGTTCGCCGCCTGAATTGACTGTGCCTCTGAACTATTATCAATTTGAATTATACTTAGTATGAGAATTAAAATTGCTGCTTTTATGGCAGTTGCATTTTTTTTATACAAGTTCATACAATTCTCCTCTTTTAATTCTGCTCTGATGAGTTCTGCAAAACTCTTATACATAAAATGATTTTCTTAACAGGGTTCATCCTGCATAAATCACCTTTATATATGGTTTTAACATAAAAAGTAACAGTTTTCTTGCTATCAATATCAAATCCGATATACTTATCTGTTATAAGTCTTCTGCAGGAAGGTTTATTGCGGCATCTGCGTGACGGCCGCATATTAGAGTTTAGGCATGGAAGTCCGTATTATAAGCGGTACCAGATGTTACTATTTTATTGTTTATCCGCGTAATACGCGGTTATTTCCGGTGTATAATGCCTGCTAATTTAACACCAGATTATTTAAAGGCTGAGCAGTGGTTTAAGACAGCCGCTGCGAACGAGGAGAAAATCCTTGCGCTCGAGGAGATGTTGCGAACTCTGCCAAAGCACAAAGGCACCGAAAAAATTCAGGCTGAACTTCGCAGAAAGCTCAGCCATTTTAAGGAAGCCGCAACGCAGAAAAAAGCTGGAACTCATACGGATATTTTTCATATCCCGCGAGGCGGCGCAGGTCAGATAGTTTTATTGGGTACACCGAACAGCGGCAAAAGTTCTATTGTAGCCGCTATGACAAATGCAAAAGTGAATGTTGCGAGTTTTCCCTTTTCGACAACCACACCTGTGCCGGGCATGGTGGAATTCGAGGATATTAAAATTCAACTGGTTGATATGCCGCCGATTACAGCCGAAGCAGTCGCTCCGGGACAGGTAGGAACATATCGCAACTGCGATATAATCGCGATTGTTATCGACCTGTCTTCAGACGTGGACGAACAGTTGAAAGTATGCCTGGACTTTCTCGAATCAAGAAACCTTCTAATCGACAATGAAACACAAGCTGCCGACGAAAATGGTAACGCATTAGGCAAAAAAGCTTTTTGTATATGTACCAAATCAGATATCGCCAAAGAAGGAGCGATTGAGCATTTGAAAAAAATCTGCAAATATCAATTTGAATTTGTTCCAATCGCCGCAGAGGAATTCGAAGGTCTGGAAGAACTTTCCAGAAAAATGTTCGAGCTGCTGAATATAATCCGTATCTATGCCAAGCCGCCGGGCAAGCCCGCTGATATGAAGGATCCATTTACTATACCAGTAGGCTCAACTGTAATGGACCTTGCAACGCACATTCATCGCGATATGGCTGAAAGTTTAAAGTCCGCACGAAAATGGGGAACCGGCGTCCACGACGGCCAACAGGTCCATAGAACACACGTCCTCAGCGACAAAGACATTATTGAGTTACATTTCCCCTAATTTCGCTCCATTAGCGCTTCGTCATTTAATACTCCAAGCAGGAGCATGATCTGGTCCGCAACTGCACGCTGTAATTCCTGGAGTTGATTAGTTTTGAAATTCGATTGTTCCATCGGATTGATCCAAGGTATTGAATCTATTAAGGTGTTTAAAGTCACCTGTACTCGGCTTGCTGCATCAGTTGTCGATATCTGTTTGCTCTCCTGCGCCTGTGCAATGAGCGAGCTGAGTGTAGCCAGGTAACGGTAGTCATTGACACCTTCCCTTATACCTTCCCATGCCAACGTTGGAATCGCACCCTGGTATGTGTACCAATCATTCGGTTTTAAGAATTCTGGATAAGCAGTGACCTGATCCTTAGGTTCTATACTATTGTCTTGTAAGCCGTCAAAATCGTTAAAAGGATCCTCATGTACCCTGCAAAAAGTCCAGGCAACAACCGACTTTGCGCCTGTCTTCCACAGAAGGCAGCCTGCTCCATATCGGTTGTAGAATGTCGAACACTCCTGGGGATGGGGATTAACATAAGAGCCGATTCCGTACCACCAGAATTCTGCTCCCGTATTGGTACAACTTTGTAATGCTAACTTCGTTCCAGCCTGGCTCCCGATAAGGTATGTATTAAAGCATGGGGCAGTCAGGTATTCCGCTGCTTTTTCGAGGAACTTCGGATCACCGAAGGATGTATAAGTTTGAGCTCCTCCGTTGTGCCAGGCCTGGTATTCCTGGATTGCGTATGTGTTATCAACGCGAGGCTCGTCCACACCGTAGTAATACCAGCGGACTGGCGTATCTTTCGTGGCCTCTACAGCCGCTCTTGCAACTTCAGTCACACCATCAATCACAGCCTGCGGCCATTTACCCTCTTTGAGATTGTTTTTTAATCCCAGCGCATCTCTTACTCTTTCCGGAAGATTAACGCAGATACACACATGTGGTCCAGGTATACCCGCTTCATTACACAGCTTAGCCAGTTGCTTGAAAGCTTCCGCATTGAAACTCACTTTTCCCGTTGTCTTGAGCTGCGATAAGTCTGGATCACCGAGAGGCATTGTGATAAATCCGGTAATTCCATGTTTCTTGAAGTCTTCCAGCTCAGCTATAATTTGAGCATCACTCATTGTATTCCAACGGGCACTATCTTCATATAACATCCATTGCTTGTCCTTCGGTTTCTCTAACCTGAATGGCAAAACGTCTATCTGTAATGGAAGTAGAAGTGACGGCTTATCCTCGGATGTAATAGTCACTGTGCAATCATAGGTTCCCGGAGTTGCATTTTCGTCTGTGCTTAATGTGAACCAAAAAGCCGCGGTTTTGTTTTGTTTCACGTCGAAAGATTTCTGTTCCAATACTCCATATTGAACCGGAACCATTTTTGTACCATTTGCGCAAGGTAAAAGAAGTTCACCTGTCATATACCACTTCCGAGATTTCCAGCTTGTACGCTGGGGCCAGAAGTGGATATGTCGCACGTCAACGCTTAACGGTGCGTTTTTCAGGTCAACCTTCGCACTAAGAGCATGTAAATCAGCCAACCCATATACTCCAATCCATCTGGCTTTGGTCTCTCCCTTGGCGATAAAAACTGTAAGCTTCGATGTATGTTCTTCAGGCTTTGGGATACGGTAAGGCTTGTAGTCACCAGCGTCAGAGGTAATATAGGCAATCATACCGGCTTTAGCTTCAGCTTCGTAGGGATTTGGTGCCTTCCAGTTTTGCTTCGGACGTGATGCTTCCATAAACCTTCGACCGGGATCAATATGATCATATAATATTCCTCCAATTTCCTGCTTTTGAATTGTGGTATTCACACAACCGCTAAAGCCCTGGAGAATCGAAAAAATAACAATTAATTGTATAGTATGCTTTTTCCAGATATAACAAATTTGACTTGTCATAGCTCATTCTCCATAGGTTAATTTCACTTCCCATTAGTTGTATTCGGGCAAACGTTCCAGCATTTTCGGAAGGAATTGGTCAAAAGGCTCGCCGCTCTTTTCATACTCTGCAAGCAGCTTATAGAAAAGCTGAGTAAGGTTCAATCCCTCTTTCGTATCAGAAATCACCTGGCTTTCACGGATTTCTGTCCAATTTAGGTCATCCTCGAATCTAATACTAATACGACGGTCTAATGCTCGTACCATGCACTCCCAGGTGAAACCTGTAGGATTCTGATACGATTTGGACAGAGGCTCATTCTTACCTGCCTTGTAGTACTTTATGAGCTTTTTCTTATAATGGCTGTAATTTGTCTCCACGATGGGATTCACGATGGAGTGCAGATACTCATGGATATTCAGGCTGTAGGCGTGTGAGCCGGGGCTTTCAACCGTATAATAATAGTTCTCATATCGTGCGCCGATTCCATTGTAATGACTCTCAAGCAGATTCGGGACATTTACGAGAATGAGCGTGTCATGCCGCGGCATTCGCAAATAATCCCAGAGAAAGGACATCTGCTTTTGCATCTTATCAAAATCATACTTTTGGATTTCGGCGATGTAATCCGGCTTAACCTGCTCCCAAACCTCATCGAGTCTGGCTGTTTCCCAAAAATCGTTCAAGACCTCTGGAAAGTCTTTTAAAACCGAAGCTGTGTTGTGATAGCCCAATTCTTTGTCAGGTCGAATCCGTTTGAACGGGTAATCCGTGCTCAGACTTAGTGCAAAGTCTTGAAAGCTGTATGCCTGCATGTGTTTTCGCATCAAATTGCTGTAGTATTTCCGCCACGTTTTAACCTTCTCTGGCTGTTCTGCCAGATTGTCTGCGACTAACTCCCGTACTTTAAGACGAACCGGATGCATCTGCTGGCCTTTGACTTCGTCGTCATAACCGACAGTGTTCAGGAATGCCATTACGGCAAACTCTCGACGGTCGGCTAATACCATGAATCCTTTCCCTTTAATGAATTCATCCTGGTGAGTGAAACTTACCGGTTCGGGCTTGACCATGGAACAGCCGGCTTGAAACAAAATCAATGCCATTATAATCAAAGCGAATTTTCTCATTTCATTATTTCCTTTAATTAATCACTTCTATTCAGTATTCTCAATTATATAGACGTCAAAACGAAGAATCCATTACATTAATATTCCAAAAAAATTAGAAAAAATTCAAATTATGCGAAATTTTAATATTTTTAAACCTCGCTGCGGGTGCACTTCATGTTTGTAGGTAGAATTTTTATGCGGCCAAGGGCTTTCTCGACCATAATTCTTCCCATTCCTTATTAAGCCATGT
>JAFGEF010000024.1 GCA_016931715.1 Sedimentisphaerales bacterium | reverse complement strand
TTTCGCATATATTAGGTACGTTACTCGCAATTGACATGAAAGTGTATGAACAGTTACAAAACTATTTTGTGAAACAAAGCCAAATTCGTCAAGAATACGGGGCACAGGAGACAGTATCAGGATTGAAAAACAAAGCCAATTTATAGCTAACGACCAAATACTAACGACAATAAAGCTGCGGAACAAAGCCAAATTAATTCAGGCTTACATTTTCGAAGCTGTCGGCGGTATGTCTTTTTGCCTGAACTTCGTAGAATCGATTATTTTTCTCAATCAGCCTGGCTATGAGATTGATTTGATTGAGCAGCATTTCGATAAGGTTAATATTTTTAAGAATTGATTCGGAACTGTATTTCGGCAGGGCGAGAATTATATAGCCGCACTTGCTGCGTTCTGTTTCAAGCTGCGAGGCGATGAAACTGCTTTCGCTTTCCTGTGCGATAACAGGCTCGACTCCGTCGTCGATTTTTTTGCAAAGCTCTTTGAGAAATGATTCGCTGACATTCAGATTGTGAAATTCTTCTGAATCGCTGGGCCAAATGTTGCCGTCGGCATCGACAATCAGTATAACGGGTCCGTGTTCCGGTATTGTCTCGAAAATCTGGCTTGCAATCTGCTCGTTAAGTACAAACGCCTGTGAAAACATCGAATTATAAATATCCATTTGCCGACTCCTTACATTCTGTTTTTTATGAGTTCTGCAAAATTGAAGTTAGACATATATTGTATGAAGAAAATCGGATGAAAAGATTTTCTTCATACAATTTGCTGCATTATTTATGTCATTGCGAGGAGCGCAGCGACGAAGCAATCTAAATCGTACGTTTTGGATTGCCGCGCCGTCTTTCAGACGGCTCGCAATGACAAAAACGCAAGAAATTTTTTCTTTCTTAAAGTATGTCTAACTTCAATTTTGCAGAATCCTTTTTTTACAGTATGGATTTCGGTATATATGGAGTCGGACTTTCCGAACTTATTTTTTTGACGTTAAATTCAGGTAAAAATAACTGTTGTCAAATTTTGGATGGATTTTATGAGACCTAAGTAATCTTTTTTCTAAATCCCGGCTTGTGACTGAATCAGGCTGTATTGTCCAAAAGCTGATGAAAATAGTGCGGTACTTTTGTTTTGAAAGTCATCTGCCTGCCGCTGGTCGGATGACTGAAGGAAATCGACTGGGAATGCAGCGCAAGGCGTTTGCGCTCATCTTTGATTTTTCCATATTTCCTGTCGCCCACGACAGGGTGACCTTTATCAGCCATGTGTACACGTATCTGGTTCTTTCTGCCCGTTAAAAGAGTAATTTCCAGCAGGCTGAACCGCTCGTTTTCTTTAAGCACTTTATACGCGGTATGTGCCAGCTTGCCTTTTGTTTCATCATTTGTTGAATAGACGGTATAAGCCTTGTTCTCAGCGAGGTATGAGGTAATAATCCCCTCTTTTTGTTTCAACCGGCCATGAACAACCGCGATATATTTCTTTTCCGTGTCTTTCCACTGGTCCTGCAAACGCTCTTTGACTTCCTCGCTTTTTGCGAAAATAAGAACGCCGGATGTCCACTGGTCGAGCCTGTGAACAGTGAAAATCTGCTTTCGCGACTTGGGATTGCCCTTGCGCACGTAATCGGTCAGGAAGCTGTAAGCCGTCCTTAATTTATTCGTTGCAGTCCCCACCGTAAGCAGTCCGGCGGGTTTATCCACAACAAGAATGTCATCATCCTCATATACTATTTCCAGCCCCTTCGGCAGGCGTCTTTTTTTAGTCATGCGGCATACTCTTTTTATTTCGTGATTGTTCCAAAATATTCAAACTTCAAAAACAGCGGAACCTGATTCTATTTATGAATTATATCATAACTAAGCATGATAATATCGTTTTTAAGCTTTTGAATATCCTTAAGTTTCAAATTAATTACACCTTCTGCGGTTTTAAGGTCTTCTGCTTTGAAAAATGTTTTCGGTGATGTTCCTCCTACGAGTACCGGATGCACAAGAAGATTCACCTCATCGACAAGCCCAAGTCTCAGGAGGATGCCGCAAAGAGTTCCGCCGCTATCGACTCGAATTACTTTGATTCCGAATTTCTTATTCAGCAATTCCAGTGCTTTTGCATAATCGACATGGTCTTTTCCGACAACTAAATATTTTATTTTTCTTCGTTCGAGATATTCAATATGGTCTTTAGGAGTTGCCTGGGAGCATAGAGAAATGAAATCGTTCCAGTATGGCATTTTACGCAGAAAATTCCATTTTCTAAAACGACCCCGGCTGTCTGCCGCAACTAAAACGGCTCTCTTATCACCTGGATCGGTATCACGGATAGTAATATCCTCTTCTGTATCGTCCGGCATTGGCTCAGGCGGATTGAGTAAAGTGTCACTTCCAATCAGGGTCGCATCCTCGTTCCATTGTGGAACCTGTTCATAGAACAGGCCAATATCAGGCGAAAACCAGTCAAAGCGGCTGTCAAGACTTACGGCATTGTACATTACAACGTGTGGTTTCATTTTAATTTTTTCCTTAATATATTATTTCCATTTCTTTCGGCAGATGTCTTTTATTAGTCATATGGCGTACTCTTCTATTACGTTATTATCCCTAATTATTCAATATTCAAAAATTAGCATGCTTTCTACAGATTTCCCTTCATGGTTTTATTTTTTCAAACGATAATTCTCTTTCACCATCAAGTCTCTTTCCACTAAACACTTTTACATGAGCTAAATCAAATTTAAGAAGTGAGGTTATATCTTTTACATCTTTCTCCGATATATCACAACCTAAATAAACTGAACGTAGCTCTCGTGGATCGAATCCGTAATCTGAAAAAAGTCCTGTCTCTCCTTTGTCACAAAAATCGACTACTCTCCATTCCTTTTGATATTCCCAATCTATCTTTTTTGTAATTATGTATGGTTCCCAAAATTGAGGTTCATCATATTTTAAAAGTTTTTGCCCAGTTATACTTTTAATCCACTCCTGCTTAGTTGCAAGTATAGGCGGTGAATCCTGATATACAATAGGCTGGGCTATCAACCAAGGACTATCTAAGTAGTTTATTGACTGAAATTCAAGTACGACACCTTTATGTGAATCTGAATAATGCGCCCACATGCACAGATTATCATTAACAGCAGAAAGGCAAAGAATTCTGAACTGAGGAATAAATTCTGACCATTGTTTTTTAATCATCTCATAGCTATTATTTTTTGCATGATGAATTCCCTTATCGATCAATTGAGGAAGCTTTAAAATAATTTTATGTTTATTATCACAATCTTGTCTACGAAGAGTCTGAATGAACCAATCAACAAGGGGTCGACTGGATAGGTCTGGGATATTTTCCACTGATAGAAGATTCTTAATTTCATTAACAATGGGTTCCTTAAGCTCCTCAATATCAAAACCAAAATCAAAATCTCGCTTAACATCGAATATATCGTCGAAAAGAAGTGGTGAACTCCATCTTAGTGTATGATTTACAAGAATTATCTTTGCGACTTCAGCTGTTAAATATTTGAAATAGGTTTCTGGTCGATTTGGTATCGATCTTAATCTAATGTAATGTTCAGATGTCATATAATAGTCTTCTTGTAAAACTTAACTAAATATTCAATATTCAAAATTAGTTTCCTGTCGCCAGATTAACTTCTATTGATTGATTCGAAGAATTCTTTTAAAAAAGGTATATTATATAAATCAACCAATTGCATATGCCAATTGCCGGATTCATTCAACTGAAACTTAGGAAGAAAACAATTATTTTGTTGTTTCATATAGAAGAAGTAAAGAATACCTCCGATTATCATAGCGTATTTGGCTTGATCTGTTCTATCAGAGACAAAAGAAGTAGATGTCCATTGTTCTTTCATGTTGCCTTCAATTAGAGGGATAACAGCGGCAATTGGATATTCTTCACTTCTTCTAGGCTTCTCTTCCAGAATCATCTTGCGAATTATATCTTCATCATTACCTAACGACAAATTAGTAAACCAAGTCAAAGAAGATATACTCATTCTCCACAACACTGATAAAAGGAACAGCTTTATCTTTCCGTAATCAAGATTTCTTATGGTGACAATATTATTATTTTGAATTATTTCTACTCTTTGTCTGCTTAGATGAATAGTTTCTTTAAAATATTTTTCATAGTTGTTACCAAAATGTTGTTCACATTTATAACAGAGAAGGTATTCCTTAGGTACATCTTGAATTATTTTACTTTGCTTGTTGAACAGTTTATAAAATCTATTCTTGAGATTTTCATCGCGTATAAGTTTGACGGCTAAACGGGGAATAATGTGCGATTTTTTCAATTCACAAGTTTTATTACATAATTTACATACACCAGTATATTTCATTTGAGTTAGTTCAAATCAACAAATTATTTTTATTGAAAACAATGTACAATTGATAGCTTGTATTAAACGCCAAACCTTGTCCCTGCATACATCTGCTGGGGAACATATTATTTCCAGCAGTATAAGAAGTTTCCGTTGCTTAGTCATATTATTTCCCGCTCAACTTTTTACCGGATTTTGGCGTTAAAATCTTTATTATCCTCAAACAATCTTGAGAAATTGCTCCCTAAATGGAGTTTTCTATGTTTATTAAAAAAATATTAATCTTATTGCCCAAGCGATTAAACCTACAATACTAATAATAATTACTATGGGTCCCCACAATCCCGAAGCACCATCTACTATAATTCTGATACGTTCTTTTGTTCTCTGGAAAGCAACTACAGGAGCACATGTCAAGCTAATTAAAAGTCCCGCGATAACACCATAAAAACTGAATACCAGAAAGCTTTTTTTGAAAACCAGTCCCCAAATACCTATAGCAATTCCGTAATATGCCATTGATTGCAAAGAAATAAAAATTGCACTCATTATCGATTTGCTTTTGTGAATCGGTGTACCCAAAGCGTTTATTTTTTCACCCAACTCTTTCATCACATTACGGTCGGTCGTATCTTTGCCTTGCGATTCAGCTTCTGCTATCATTTTGTCTGCTAAATTAGCTTTCATTTGCAATGTTTCTAAAAAGAAGATATCACTGTCTTTAATTTCTGCTAAATTATCTAATCCAAGTTGACCAGCTCTGTATTTTCCATTCGTAGCATTCGGCCTAGAAATCAATTCCGCTTTAATAAACTCCCCTTTGTTTAAATCTTCCACTTTTTTCATTTTCATAAAATTATTTTATTAACTCCTCAATAGAAACCCAAGACCAAAGCAATTTGAAATTGTTACCATAGTTTATATTTTCGGATTATTAACAACAACACTATTTTCGATTTTGATAAGCGCTGTTAATTTTACATCGGCATCTGCTTTATCTACCTAATCACGATTATACAGTCTGTCTGAAACTGGAAATTCGGTTAGTCAATTATAAGAAATTCCCATTTCTTAGCCATATTATTTCCCGCTTAATTTTTTGTCGGATTTGGGCGGCAGATAGTTTTCTCCGGAAATAATGCGTTTACCTGTTTTTTCTTCGAGTTCAAGTCGTGCTTTTTTGGCAATGCCGCCGCCTTTTTTGCCGGCTTCTTTGTTTTCCGGCATTCCCTTAGCCTGCATACTTTCAGCAATTTGACGAGTTGAAAGTTCCGCAAGAGCGGTAAAAATCAGTTCCGCCTCAGTCATGTGGTCTCGCAAATTCTGCGTTTTTAAGCCCTTGAGAAGCTTATGGTCTTTTACGGAAACATCTGCCCACTCCTGGTGAATTATATTGGTGAGAATGGCAAATTCCTCGTCTTTCGTGATGTCGTGTTCTTTCCAGTAGTCGGTGAGCTTGTTGCGGGTTTCCTGACCCATCATTCTCTGCTGTATCCATTTTTGGCTTCTCCCGTGCTTTTGCCAGTTTTCCCTCGCTCTATCGAGCGATTTTTCGGGATCAGCAATTTCCTGCATTCGCTCATAACCGACTTTCGCCAGCCATCTCTTAAAAGGTTCTGCTTTAGGTGATGGAATCGATTGAATAATACGAAGAAGACCTTCAGCATTACTACAATCAGTTAAACGTTCTTTCCCATCAGATGCTTTCATTTTCAACTGTCGACAAATTGTCGACAGTTCAATCCCATCCTCACTTTTCACACGCACTTTCATTTTAAACCAATAATCACGAGGATTAACACTGTCTGTGAGTGCGGCGACAACGTCCACTACCGAAAAAAACCATGTTTCGGTTTTTTCATCGTACAGACGCCGGATTTTGAAGTCCTCAAAAATGGCTAAATTGCTTTTCATAAAAACTCCCTGTTATATTCAGATTTCTTTATTCGAGAATTATTATAACCACCCAAAGCAGACATACAAGGCGAAAAACAAGCATTTTCAACTCAGGTAGTCTCGGTTGATGCGCCAGCCAATATAGATTCCAACTATGCTGCCGATACTGCTGACGATATTGTAGCGATCTCTAAAACTCCGCCGCACCGTGTGCAGGCTTCGCTATTCTTGTTCCACTCGTGCTGTGTCTTGCCGCATACGGAGCATTTGCACTTATCCCATTTATGTTTTCCCAACGAGCACATTAAACCCATAAATATCTCCTGATTAAGATCACTATATTTTTTTTATCCATCCTTTTACATTACAATGATTATATCCGCCCAAGGCGGCTATAAAACGGGAAACAAAGATTATTTTTGCAAGTATAATTAGTTTCCGCTGTTTCATCAATATTCGCTCAATCTCAGCAGATTTGTTTATGTGCGGAGACCTGCCAAAGAATCTGTCGACATTTGCCTCAAAGCAGATTTCCCTTTGGTAGTCTTAAAATATTGTTCTCTTCTTTCGGCATCAGTTTTAGACAGGTGGGCTTCGTAGTAAATCAGTTTTAAAGGCAGCCCTGGTTTTGTGCTGATATTTTTTCCTGCCTGATGTTCAGTGAGCCTTCTTTTTAAGTCGCCTGTGAAGCCAATGTGAAAGTTTCGGTCTTTTAAGCTTAGTAAAATGTAAGTATAATACATTAGATTTCCGCTTATCTCGTAAAAACATAACCTGTAAACCACGTTGGGTTTAGGGTTATGCACCCTATGTGGTGCATAACTCCCCGAGTAGGGCTCGAACCTACAAGCCAAAATCCACAAAGTATTGAAAATAAAGCACTTACGGAAAATCAAAATTCTGTCTTTACCACCAGCTTGGACAAACTTGTGCAGAAATACCCCGATTTAGAGCAAATCATAAACGCTTGGCCGGAACTTCCCGAACAGATAAAATCAACTATCGTATCACTTGTCAAGAAAGAGAGGGAGTAATGAGAATTTGTACAGAGTATGACCATGCCAGAGGTCAATACACCCCCAGACGACCTGCCAGCGGCGTTAAAGGGCTTTATATAAATGAACACGCAGACATAACAGCCCCCCAAAGGCTTCGCAGAGAAGGTGGTATGTATGCCGCTCTTTATAAAAAAACATAAACCAGTTATTCAGGGAAAAAATAAATGAAGAATATAGACAACAGATTAGAAAAAATCGAAAAAAAAATGAACATCGGTAAAGAATCGAAAGTGGCGGAAATAATCGTTCATACACCATGCCCCGAAGGTACAGAACCTCCTAACATCAATCCTTATGAGTATAGAAACTGGATTACATATAAACAGAAAAAGGCCGATGCGGAAGAAATTAGCAAAAAGACAGGCTTTACGTTCTTAGTGTTTGTTACTGACCAGTTCATGGAATATGAAGCGCAGCATAATATGCCTGAAGGAGTTTTGAGTAATCACCCACTTGCCAGAACAATACTTTTTGATGACCTGCTTATTCTGGCAACAAAAAGAAACGAAATGCAACAAAATCAGGAGAAAAAAATATGATTAGAATCAACGATGAAAAGACAGAACTTTCAGACAGACAGTTAAAGGCAATTCCTTTTATTGTAAGCAGTCCTACATATACTGAAGGCTGTAAAAAAGCTGAAGTTGACCGTAAAACATTTTATGAATGGCTCAAACAGCCGGAGTTTAAGACCGAGCTTGACCGGCAGAGAGATGAAATAACCGCTGATGCGTTTAATGTGCTATCACAAAGCCTTACAAAGGCTGTAGATGCTCTTGTGGGCTTGTTAGACCATAAGGACGATAGATTAAAGCGGCTAACAGCTAAAGACATTATCGACTTCATAATCAGGCATAAGGAAAATGAAGACTTAGACAGGCGATTAACAGAAGTTGAAAAACGTCTGGACAATAAAATTTAGCTTTGCAAAAAAAAGATTGCTTTTTATACATCGAGACGGGGTAGGAGGGCTTTTAGAACTGGCACGAAAAGGTATATACACTGGTTTTTTTAGTACGGGAATTTGGGATTAAAATCCAATAAATTGTAAACAGACTAATGAAATCGGGTGAATGCGCCGTAAGTCTTTTGCTGTAAAGCCTTTAACTGCATAGACTAATGCGATATATGATATTGGAATTTGCTGTATTCTGTCTGGCATGAAAACCGCAGAATCAGGCTGAAAATGTGGAAATTATTGGTAAAAATCTAACTTACGCTATTAAAAAGTGTCTGACAAGACGATAATAGCCTGCCAGAGCTGCAAAGTTCGAAAAGTGACATTCCCACTCCCCCCAACTAACCGTAGGAATGAAAAGGAATAAACCTCTCTTTTAACACGGGGGATTTTGAGATTTGTTAAAGACATTATCTTTGTCTATAACTGTGGATTTATATAAGCGGACGAAAGAATTTGAAAAATGCTTAGCTGATAGAAATAACTACAGAAACTCAGGGAAATTTGCTTTCGGTGATTTTGACGTGTACTTTAAACCGATACGAGCGTAAATTTTCTGCCAGTAGTTTGGGTCTTTTGAGCCAATGTATTTACAAAATTCACCAAAAGAAGATAGTGTTTCTAAATCGCCTATACGCTCGTCTTTGTAATTTCCATTTTTATCATAAGGCGGTCGAAACATTTTCATTTTTTTTATCTTGTAATCAAATGAATCAACAGGTAATTTGTTTAACTCATCAAGTTCTATATCTGGAGCAAAAAGTGTAAAAATAGATAGGTAAGTCGTGGTATATAAACCAATATCATCTGAAAATAATTTCTCAAAATCTGGTTTTTCCACTAAGATTAAAAATTCATTTGCAATTCGTAGTTTTAAGGCCGTATTAATTTGAAAAATATTATATCCTTGGAGCAAAGAAATTGGATGGTAATCATGGGTACTTTTTTCTTCTAAAGCGATGGTTAAAGTCTCAAGAATATTCTCTGCCTCTGGAATAGTTAATGTCTGCTCTTTATTATTAATATTCTTGGTTGAATGTATTCCGTCTTTATATTTAAACCACGAAAGCCTTTTAAAAATAGAGTTTATAATTGCTGGTATGAGGCCAAAAAATATGAAACCAACTGTTCCACAAATAATGAACATTCCTAAGAGTATTCCGGTAATTTTCAGAGCATCAAGTAGTTTATCAATAATATACATTATTTTGGTTCTTTCAAAATGAACAAAATAATTACAAATAAAATTGCACAAACAACATCTATTGGCTGCCAAATTTCTCTTGATAGATGTATCGGAGCAAGCGGATTAAATAAAACTGCGATAATCCCGAACAGCCATGTTGCCCAGAGCTTCTTCCAGTTGTAAGCCATATAAGCTACATATGCACCAACTCCACAAACCACAAACCTGAGCAGTTGAAAATAGCCGTAAGGCCAGTCTCCTAAAGCTCCAAGCAACATTGAAGACGCAATGATGCAGGGTATAAGATGAGGACGTTTTTTAAGATTTAGATTCATTTATTTTGTTCTTTATTCTTCTCAAATTCACGAAGTAGCTCGCGTAGCATTTCTAACTTTTTTTCTTTTAAGATGGATAGTTTTTTATGTACATTAAGTTCTTCGAGGTTTGCTACTTCTTTATTTATGTCTGCTAATATATCATTTTCATTCTGGGTAGAACCTAAGAGCTGTTTCTTGTATTTTTCAACATCACAAATGACCAATCTCTCTGCCTCTTTATAGGAATGAACATTCCTTTTTGCAAAAGGTAATATTGTAAAAGGCATAGCGAATATGAATGGTATTAACAAACCAATAAAAAAAATATCATCGTCATAATTCCTAAGTCCAATTAAGGCTAAGCATATCCATAGAATAAAAGTCATTGACCATACAAAAATCGCAAAATACAGATAAAAAGCGACGAGATATACGATTCCTTCTCCCATAAACATTACAATTTCAATAAAGCCATCAAAGCCTTTATATGGGATAAAATATATATCTTCAAATAGAGAGCTTTTTCTCTCTTTCAAAAAAGAAATTATTTTTTGTTTTTTAGTCATATTCAGTCTTTCTTTTTATCTTTAAGAATTACAAGGAGACTACCTATAACAACTGCAACCATAAACCACTGTACCCCAAGTCGGTATAAGTCGATGAATTTAGCTGTGCGTGGTGGATCATTAATAAAAGCCCAATACCCTGCTTCAATCCCACTACTCCGGTTTAAGACCCAAGGTGGGTAAATTCCCATAATCACAAAAATAATTATACCAATAAAAAGAATGACTTTTTGTTTTTTGTTCATAATTTTGCTATACTTTTTGCTTTTATGAATTGTCTATTTTTTTTCACCAAGAACTGTCTAAGCTTTTAGTTTTTTAGCTTTCCATTTTCTAAAATAATTAACTATTTTTATTATTGAGATGAAAAAAATTCCTGCGATTACATAGATTAAGAACACAGAGACAAGTGATTTGGGGAATTGAATGTCATTGATGTAACCACTCCCTATTGCCAGAAATATCATACCGAGAGTCCAAACGATAAAAAAAGAAATACAAAGGTAAGTTTTTGTTGTTTTTGGTAATGATTTACTGATAAGGCCGGTTGTTATAAGAACTAAAAGGCAAAAAGCAATATGCGTTCCTAAAGCCATAAATAATGCATACTTTAAGCCAGCAGTTTTACAACGGGTAAGATATGGTGCTTGTTCAGTTTCATTCATTTTTCCCCAATTTATTCCTTCTGCTTCGACAATCTTATAAAATTCGTGTCCTATTCCAGCATTTCGATTATTTATAAAAAAGCCAGGTAAATTCATGATAACAATAACTACAATAATAGTGGCTATTACGATTTGGATACATTCTGATTTAGACATTATTTACACCCTATGATTATTTTTATTTCTGACTATGCGTTTAGCAAATTCTATGGGTGCTATGTACGACTTTCTCAAAGCTGCAAATCTCATAACCTCAATATAGTCTTTTGGCGGCTGAAAAGCAAAAGAAAATAAGTCAATCATTTGACAATTTTGTGTTTTTGGTCATAATGGAGCAAAACAATATATTATTCGGGAAGGCGGCATAATTAACCGCCAAGCGGTACAATCGGGATAATGAAACACCTGTCCGTTATCCTGATTGTCCCGACCCGAAAAAGGACAGGTAAAAATGTATTTCGACAAATGCAACAATCCAGAAGACCTTTATCAGGCTATTGAAAATTATAAAGTAACCCCTGAATCTGAACGAGGTCATTATCAAATAAAATCCAAAGGAATGGAATATATCCCAAAAGCGAAAGAAGTGTATCGAGATGCTTTCGCGTGTATGGTTAAATTGCGAAAAGAAAATCCATCATTACCTGAGTTGCCCAAACAAGACTCTGAATCTAATTGCCATATAGGATTGTGTAAAATTCAGGATTGGTGCATAGACGCTTTGGAAAAAACCGGAAGTGGCAAGACGAGAGACGGTTATAAATCGCCGGGAAAAGGCGGAGAGGAAAAAAATGACACAGCTAATTTTATTGATGAAATAGAAAATCAACTGAAGGGATTAACACAAATATCAGAATGTCCTAAAAGCTATCTTGACTTCCAACAGTGGAAGCTGAAACTTTGTGACATAATTAACACATCGGACTTCTTAAACCTTTTAGAACGTTTCCAATATGGGCAACCAAAGCTCGATGACGGACAGTTAAGAAAAGAAGCTGAAAACCTCTGGAAAACTGTCAACTCGATTTCACAAGAGGAAGCAGACAACTATAAAGTTTTTGGAAAAGTAGATGATGTTAGAGGCTTAGTTAATGACTTGGCCGAGATGCTCGAACGCAAAGGAAAAATATTAACTGATTTAGAAGAACAAAAAACAGACGAAGTTAGTATTTTAGTGGAAATAAAAAAAATTATAGAGAAAATGGAAAAGGCAAAAAAGTATATCTGTGAAAAGCCGATTTCTGATTTCGAGTTGTCAGATAATACCAAGAACTTTCTCAAGAAGATAAATATTCGCACCCTTGGCGACCTTCTGAATGTCAGTGAGGCGGAACTGCTTTCATATGAAGGCTTTGGTGAAAAATCGCTCAAGGAAGTTAAAGATATACTCGAATCGAAGCGTCTGCATCTTGGAATGGAGCTTATTGAAACACCTTTTGTTCTGTTAGAACACGAGGTTATTAGTAACAAACTACAAACACAGACGAAGGGAATTGGCGGAGAGGAAAATGATACTCAATATATTTTTAAGAAAACAGGAGATTTCTGGACGGTACGTTTTGGGAGAGAAACGAAACATATTGAAAACGATGCTGGTATGCCATACTTAAATATTTTGTTATCAAGAGCAGGGGAAAATTTCACGACCGGAAAATTCCTGTCTGAGTTTCGTGAAAAACTGGTTGTTCTGTCTGACGGAGACGAGACACTCGATAAAGAAGCCAAAAAAAATTATGGGATAGAGTTAAAAGAGATTAATGCTGATTTAGAAAAAGCTATTAGCAACAACGATTATGCTGAGCAGAAGACGCTTGAAGAAAATAAAAGAAAAATAACTGACGAACTCTTGAACGCCACTGGCTTTGCAGGGCATGGTAAAAAGTTAAATACAGAGTATAACAATTACAGGCTAAGTATAGGCAATGCAATAAAAAGAGCTATCAAAAAAATAAATGAACACCTGCCAGAACTGGCAAATCACTTGAGAGAATCAATTCCTAAACCTTATAGTAGCACTTCACTTTCATATCGTCCATCAGAACCGATTGATTGGACGTTATAAATATTTTCTTAATTAATTCTTTTGTCACACTGTTTGTAACTATTGTTACAACGTTTGTAACACCTAAGAAATAAAAAGATGTTCTTTTTATAAAGGTATTACAAATGATTAATAAAAATCTTTATACAGTGTCAAATATAGCAGACATACTTCACGAACCACCACAAAGAGTAGCTTATATAATCCGAAAATATAGGCTATTACCAGTTAGAAAAGTTGGAATTACCAGGCTATTTAGTGAAGAACAGGCAAAGGCGATTGAACAAGAGTTATTTCAAATACAGGTTCGGCCAACAATATGACAATTGACAACAACAGCACCCTATCCCCTGCCTTACTAACCATCCAGCAGGTATGTCAACTTCTTAATATCAGTCATGCAGAGTTTTATCGCTTAGATGCCAGTGGAAAATTTGCACCGCTGTCAATAGGCTTGTGCCGGAAGCGATTGTATATCAAATCGGAAATTGAAAGCTGGATTCGAGCAGGCTGTCCCCACCGGAAGCAATGGCAAATACAAAAAAAGGAAAAACTATGAAAAAGAAAAAAGCCAGAGCTGTAACTCCGGCTGGGAAAGGACTACAAAGTGAATCATACATCAAGCCAATTCCACTGTCAACATTGAAATTGTTTCTTGGTGAAGCCCTGCTGTTCGGAGACAAAAATCATAAGAAGTTTTGGAATTTCTTTGAAGTGGAGCTAAGACAGTATGTTGGATTAAGAGATTTTCAGAATGGCTATTGTGATGCCTTAGATGCTGCTGGAGCGGAGAACTTACAGAGACCAGAGTAAATGGCCAAAGAGCAGAATAAATATCGTGAATTAGGTTTATGGATAACTTGGAAAATCCTGAATATGACCTGTCTATCTGGAGACGACAAGATTTATTATGCTTATGTTTATTCGTTTGGAGAGCGCGGCTGCTGGCAAACTGATTTACAGATAGGAAAAGCACTTGGACGTAGTGGCCGGACAATTCAAAGGTATCAATTCAATTGCAGGAAAGCCGGACTACTTAGAGTAATCGGGCAGGGAAGCAGTTATAGGAAAATATGGGCAAAAGACCACCCTAAATACATTGCATGGAGAAAGAAGAAGGCTATTGAGATTCGACAGAAACGAAAAAGCACTACGACAAAGCTGTCAGAGTTACCCCGACAAACCTGTCAGGGTAGTACGACAAACCTGTCCGAGTCACTACGACAAAACTGTCCGACTACTAATAAAGAGACTATTAAAATAACTATTAAAGAAAGCGGCGGTTCGCCTTCGCCTGCTGATGGGCAGGCTCACTCGCCGCATAAAAATAAACAAGAGCAGTTGGAAGCATATAAAACGAAAGAAGAAACGACTGTTTCGATTGAACAGCTAAAAAATTCGTTTGGTTATGGCGCGCCGCGGGTAAAATTAGAACCAGAGGAAATTGAGCGGCGGCGGCAGGAACAGCAAAGAAGATTGAAAGCCGTAGAGGCCGCTGAAAAAAAATGAAAAATAAGAAAATATTTTGATGTTTTATGCTTGACAGGATACTTAATGAATTGTAAAGTATTGATTATGATAATGGAAAAAATAAAAAAGGCGATTGAAAGTTCTGGCAGAACACGTTACCAGATTTGGCAGGATACAGGAGTAAGCCAAACCGTTCTGCATAGAATTATTAACGGCGGAACGTGCAGTATTGAAACGCTGGATATTCTGCTTAAATATTTCAATATTGAACTTATTCAGAAAAAGCAAAAGAAAAATAAAAGGAGTAACAGAAATGGAAGAAGACATAATTGATAAGTTAGAAGACATCCGTTACCAAATAGAAGAGAACCGAAAAGAAATACAAAAGGTTGATACCAATTTAGAGATATTTGCAATCGGAGCTTCCATGGTGGGAATAAATGTTGGATATGGTGCAGATATAGGCAAAGCAATCTGGATAAGTTTGGGTATTCTTTTTGTTATATATATGTTACTACCGATTTACCGTGAAAATAAACGAAAAAAAACTCTAAGGTGAAAAAATGAGAATTTACAGAGCGGAATATAAAGACAGGGACGGCCAACAAAAGAAGGCTGCTAAGTGGTATCTGGATTTTTCAGACCATAACCAGCTTAGGCACAAGATACCTGCGTTTGCCGATAAGCGGCTGAGCGAAGCATTAGGGCGCAATATCGAAAGCCTTGTCAACTGCCGGATTGCAGGGCTTGAGCCGGATATTAAGCTGAATCAGTGGATTGAGACAATGCCGGACAGCCTGTTAAAGAAGTTTGTAAGCTGGGGACTAATTGAAGGGCAAAGAACAGAGATAACAAAGCCGCTAAGCGAACATATAAAAGATTATGTCGAAGTCTTAAAGGCTAAGGGATATGTAAAGGCTTATATCCGACATACTCAAAACAGGCTCAAAAAGATTATTGCCGATTGCCGCTTCTTCTATTTCAGGGATATTACAAAAAGTGCAGTTGAAATTTATATAGGAAAACTGCAAAAAGACGGTTCGAGCAAAACAACCGCCGGGCATTACTTGGACAGCTTAAAGAGTTTTCTAAACTGGGCGCAGCTTGACCAGCGGATAATGAATAACACGATTGCAAGGATTTCAAAACCTGCCAGAGATTCAGAGCAAAAAGGCATACTTACAGCAGAACAATTTGTTAACCTGATTCGGACTACCTTTGAAAAGAATATTCTTATAGAGAAAACAACCGGACAGGAGCGGGCAATTTTATATATTCTTGCAGGTACGACAGGGATTCGGAAAACCGAATTGCTAAGCCTTATCTGGAGCGATATAAACTTTCAGGCTGAAAATCCTTTTATCTGTGTTCGGGCTTGTATCGCCAAGAACCATAAAGAAGCATTACAGCCTTTAGCACCTATGGCAGTAAGCATTTTAGAAGCCCTGAAAGCCAATACAAGGCCGAAAGATATTGACAGGGTATTTCCTGCCTTCAAGAAGTCAATTAACACCGCTGATTTGATTAGAGACGACCTGAAAGCCGCTGGGCTGCCTTTGTTTGATAGGGAAAATAATGAGATAGTATTCCATAGTTTGCGAAACAGCTATATTTCATTCCTTGCGAATAGCCAGACACCTGCAAAGGTTATTCAGAAACTTGCACGACATTCAGACCCAAAATTGACTTTCAATACTTATGCAAGAGTATTGCCGGAAGCGGAACAGAAGGCGGTGACATATTTACCGAATTTCGGGAATTTTGTCTTGTCCACCTGCTTGGACAAAATCGGGGAAAGACAGGATATTATCAGAGACAACCAGAGACAAAAAAACAGCCAGAACACAGTAAAAACCGCGTTTCTGGCTTTACAAGAAACTCCCCGAGTAGGGCTCGAACCTACGACCTGGCGGTTAACAGCCGCCCGCTCTACCTATTGAGCTATCGGGGAATAGCTTTAAATCAGGACTTTCAAACCTGACATACAGAAGTCTGATCAGCCATAATTTATCGGCATATTATGAACACTTCTTCAAATTTGTCAAGCCCCAGAAAATTTTTATCAATAATATAGCAAAAAATCAATCTGATACTGGAAAAAAACACAAAATGCTGTAAATTGATGTGTTTATTAAATTTAAGTAGTATGTCCTGACGTTCGATATATTGATGGACGTCGTTTTCCCTGGACAGAAGGCGTTTTTAGCATGTAAAAAGTGCTATTATGGGATTTTGTTTTGCGCCTATGATTTTTTAAGTTAAAATTATAATTATGGTAAAAGATATTCTCGATATTGGTGGTTTTAGTATTATAAAGCGTTTGGGAACCGGCGCTCGCAGCACTATTTATTTAGCCACCGATTTGGAAGACAATAAAGAGGTAGCGCTGAAACGAATTATTTTCGAAAAACCTGAAGATACCCGAATCTTCGAGCAGGTAGATACGGAATACAACGTCGCAGTAGGAATAGATAATCCCTATGTGCGAAAATGCTATAAACTTAAAAAAATCCGCAGTATGTTCAAGGTCAAGGAAATGCTGCTTTCTATGGAATATTTCGACGGCCAAAGCCTCGAGGATTGCCCGTCGTTGAGTTTGGGCGATGTTTTACTTGTTTTCAGAATGGTTGCCGGAGGTCTTGACGCGATGCATCAGCACGGTTTTGTACATTGCGATATTAAGCCCAATAATATACTCATAAATAAAAACGGCTTGATAAAAATAATCGACCTTGGCCAGAGCTGTAAAATCGGAACGACAAAAAAGAGAATCCAGGGCACTCCTGATTATATCGCCCCCGAGCAGGTTCATCGGAAACCGCTCACGCCGAAAACTGACATTTATAATCTCGGAGCAACAATGTACTGGGCTCTTACCGGCAAACATGCACCGACCCTGATTCCCAAAAAGAACAAGTTCGGACTGCCGATTGCACCGGAACCTAAACGTGCACCTCATGAAATTAAAAAACTTTTGCCGATGGGAATTTCAAAACTCGTTATGGACTGCATTGAGGATGATCCCGCGATGCGTCCTCAAAATATGTCAACTGTAATTTCGAGACTTGATGTTATGGTGCACAGTATTTTCGGCAATAAGATAAAAACAACTAAAAATGCCTCGAACAATAATTGAACTTCTAAAAAACGGTACCAGGGCGAATTATGATGATGCATTTCGCAGAGGCAATCTCGTAGAGTTACCAGCCATGGGAAGTCTGATTATAACCGGTGACCTTCACGGACACAGGCGCAACTTCGAGCGGATAGTGACATTTGCAGACCTGCCCAATAATCCTGAAAGGCATGTAATTCTGCAGGAAATAATTCACGGCGGCCCCGAGGATTTACACGGCGGCTGCCTGTCATATAAACTTTTGCTCGACGCAGTGCGCTATCAGGCAGCTTTTCCCGGACAAGTCCATCTTATTATGGGCAATCACGATACCGCGTTTATATTGAACAGCGAGGTGATGAAGGACGGCAAAGAAATGAACCGCGCGATGTGCATGGCACTGGAACGCGAATATAAACAAGCCGGGGGCGATATTATTCAGGCTATGAAGAATTACCTGTTTTCACAGCCTCTCGCAGTCAGGTGCGAAAACAGAATATGGATTTCACATTCGCTTCCGGCAGATCGCTTTGCTGATAAATTCGATCCTAAGATTATGGAAAGGCCGCTGCAAATCGATGATATAACAAGACCCGGCTCTGCATATCTTTTAACGTGGGGCAGAAATCTGGGACAGGAGCTGATTGATAAAATGGCAAAAATGTTCGACGTCGATGTGCTTGTTGTCGGTCATCAGCAGCAGGACCAGGGATGGTGCAAAGCAGGAAAAAATCTTTTAATTCTGGCTTCAAATCACAACCACGGACATATGCTTTCAATTAATCTGGAAAAGAATTATAATATCGAACAGTTAATAGATGCTCTTGTGCCGTTGGCGTCTATCGTATAACCAAATGTAATATCGAAAGAAATTCGTTATGTCTCACGATAAAGAGCATAGTGACTTTTCTTTTATACTATTGTTTGTTTTTTTATTTTGAACTTTTGAATTATTTATGGACTGGTACTGTTACATAGCTCTGACTGCGATGATATTACAAATTGTTTTTTTGATTCAGGCTTTTAATACATATCATTATGCCGTGAAGAAATTCAAAAAAAAACGCTGGTATCGTCCACAAACAGTTTTGATAATTCCATGCAAAGGTCTGGATTTATCTTTCAGAGAAAACATATCTTCTTTTTTCAGGCAGGATTACGATAACTATCTTTTATGGTTTGTAGTGGCAGACCAGTCAGATCCCGCGTATGATGAATTGTGCAAACTCAGGGATGAATTAAGCGGTAACTCCAAAGCAATCGAAGTACAGGTTTTTGTGGCAGGCGAAAGCAAATTATGCAGTCAGAAGATTCATAATCTTTTGTACTGTTATAATAAAATCGGCAGCGATATCGATGTTCTTGCTTTCGCAGATTCGGATATCTGCGTGCATAAAGACTGGTTAAGTCACCTTGTTTACCCGCTTCGTAAATCGAAAAACGGCGCTGCTACAGGTTATCGCTGGTATGTTCCCGAGAAAAATAATCCGGCAAGCCTTGCTCTTTCTGCGATGAATGCCAAGGTGGCACAAATGTTCGGCAGGACAAGGTTCAACCAGGCATGGGGCGGCTCCATGGCAATTCGCTTGCAAATCTTTCGTAAAGTCGGCCTTGACAAGTTATGGCCAAAAGTGCTGAGCGATGATTTGTCACTCAGTCATGCCGTGAAAAAGTCAGGCTTGAAAGTTGTTTTTGTGCCCGCGTGTCTTGTTGCTTCGTATGAGTCCATGACGTGGAAAACACTGTCCGAATTTGCACGAAGGCAATTTTTGATTACGCGTGTATATTCTTTCAATACATGGCTGTTCGGGTTGTCCAGCTCGGTTTTTTCAGTGCTGGGTTTATGGGGAGGAATTATTATTGCATTACTTGTTCTTGGCGATTCGCGGCCTGATGCGCATTTTAATTCGATAGAGAGAGTAATTTTATTGTCACTTCCTGTCGTATTTTTTGTCAGCCAGATTATCAGGGCTGTAACGCGTCAGAAAATGATATGGATTTTATTGGAGAAAGACCGAAGTCATATGCGTGCCGCATGTGCCGCTGATATTCTTTTCTCATGGCTCTGGTCGATGCTGATGATGTTTTTTATCCTGTCATCAGCTTTCGGAAGAGAAGTCTGCTGGCGCTCGATACGATATAAATTATTAAGTTCCACTGAAACACAAATAATCGGAAGTGAATAATGAAATGTCTTATGTTTAATTTGAACATTTGCAAAACTGAGAAAGAAAGAATATATTTTATAATTGACAATAATCCCCATAATTGTTAAGATATCGTATATTATTTAGTATGGAGACAGGGTGTATCAGGAGGATCAGGGTTTAATTTTCTGCCAATTTTAGTATTAATATCGGAACATATATGATAGCGCAAAGACTGAGAAGCATAATATTTATCTACGCATTTATTCTGTCATTTATATTTGTGACGGCTTCTGATTCATTTAGCTGAGGTGAAACCACAGTTGTCGTGCCGACAATAGAAGCGTATCCAGCAGTTAATGTTACCAGTACCAGTGCGACATTGTCTTTTAATGTCCTTGATGATGGAGATTCCCAAGGCGATGCAGCCTGGACGGCAAAGATTGGATATATGCAGTCTTCAACTTCAATATGGACATGGACAGAAGTTATAGCCGGCTCAGGAGAGGGAACTTACTGGCAGGATGTAACCGGATTATTTCCTGATACTGAATATTATGCAATAGTCAGTGTCACCAACTCTGCGGGAACAGCAGACGGATATATAATGACTTTCACGACATTGATACAAGAGACTCCTGTTGAGCCGGAATACCCGGACCCGAATGCAATTCCGGTTCCATTCGATTCTAACGAGCCAAACTCAATTTTAATTGAAAATTATGCAAAAGTATTTTTTACAGATGCTAATAAGCCTCATGACGGGCAGGGGCTTTTCAGATATATGGAAGACAAAGGGAACTTTAACGAGATAGATGCTAATGATGTTTTTTATACTGTTCCCGTAATAAAATCTACAAAAATAGTTTCACTAATTCCGATTCATAATCTGAAAGGAGAAATTACCGGGTTTGATGAATTATCCAAAGATGCGAGACCCGGAGATCCCAACGTCGCTTTGCTTGAATTAAGCATTTATTCTCCCAAGGTTAACGAACCGAATATCAGTTCTGAAAATTATTTGAAATTCTGGCTTCCAAATGATGCAAATTCTGCCGCGTTGAATAATATATTTGGAGGAAAGCCTCTGACAATCCAGCAGGTTTCCGACTCGAATGATCCTAATCTTGTTTATCCTTTATGGGACATTGGAAAGATTATAGATAAGAATGGCAGACAATTGCCTTTAATCGATTTAGTTAATCAAAAGCCGAATACCGGATATGCTTATTTTACCTTGTCAACAGACAGAGAGCTTTTAGATATAAACGAAGACAGGAAAATTGATTCGAATGATTATGCTCTTTTATCGGAGAATTATGGAAAAACAGGCATATTCAGAAGCGATATTTCAGGCGAGAAAGGACCTGGCTTGCCTGATGGAAAAGTTGATGCAGCCGATGAAGCGGCGTTTATTACAAAATATAACGAATTGTATCCTGACAATCCGATTCCTAATCCATATGGAGAATTTTCGGAAAGTTTCGAAAGAGGATTTATTCAGGAACCATTTACAACATCTGGAAATTCGCCATGGATTATAGATTCATATTCAGGAAATTATTGTGTAAAATCAGGGAGTATAAAGGATAATCAAAAATCTGTTTTATCAGCAGATATAGATACACCTTCCGGCTGGATAAGTTTCAGCAGAAAAGTTTCGTGTGAATCTGATTTTGATTTTCTGGGATTTTACATAGATGGTATTGAAGCAGGAAGATGGTCTGGAATCCAGGACTGGCAGGAAATGAATTTCCAGACAACTCCGGGAACTCACAATTTTAAATGGATTTATAAGAAAGACAGTTCTGATAAACAGGGAGACGATGCAGCCTGGATTGATGACATCAATCTGAAATAAAATTTACTGCTGTAATAACAAATAGCCGCAGCGGCATTATCGCAGGATGCAAGAGGCAGTGCAAAAACCATAAATATCATGTCTATATATGAGGTACATATCAGGACTGTTACGATAACTGCAAAACAGGATTTTTCCCAGCCTTTAATTTTTCAGAATAAGATATAATTAACATAACTATTTATATAGCAGCAAGTTAACGCTAATTATAATTCAGGTATATTTGGTATATCAGTTCCGCAAACAATCTCGAAAATAACTTTTCCCCCCCGGTATGACCCGAGTAAGGGCAATAGAAATCAGTAAATTTTATTAATTGTGGGTATAAAGAAATAATTTTAGTTTGACTTTATTTTCAGCCACCCATAAAATACGCATTCTTGTATGGGTTGAATGTTATGGAGGATGGTTTTTGTGATTTTCTTAATGCTGAATATGAGAAAAGTCGCATTTTCCAACAATGTAGGTTTAATTCGTAGATTCAAGTGATATCTATGAACATATTAAAAGTTATGTAAAAAATTGCAGAAATATTATTAATCCAAACGGGCAGGCAGGGTAAAGTTATGTCATATTTAGTCGTATTGCTTATTTCCATAGTTCAAACAACTACATTATCTGGTACGGAATGCTGGACACCACCGATAGGTATTCCTGCTCCGGATTTCGGGATAGAGGAAAGTTACCGGATGTATGACGTCATG
>JAFGEF010000023.1 GCA_016931715.1 Sedimentisphaerales bacterium | reverse complement strand
CTTGAAGAGAACTGCATCGCACTTGACGAAGCTGACATTAATGAGGCCAAAAAGTTTTTGTTCCATCCAAAGAAACAAGCTAACGCTTGAATTCACACGATGGCCGGGGCTGGCGAAGTTTACCACAATTTAAGACACCATCGCCAGCCCAGCAATTTCAAAAATACGCCGCTAGGCCATTCGTGTGCAATGAATGGTTAGGCTGCTATATCTTTGGAACAATTCATAGATTGAGAGTTAATTGTGTACCTTGATCTTTTGGGGGATAAAAAACCCCAATAATAACGAATGGATTGGGAGCCTTGATATGGTTCGCTTTTATTGTACCTACAAACAGATAAAGATCTCTTTCAAAAAATTGTGTTTCATATTTTTGACGCACCAATTCATTTGCGGCAAATTCATCGCCTTCTGTTTGTGCTAAACAATTCCAATAGAGTGCCCCTATTTCCCAATCCTCTATCATTAGCCTTCGTGGAGTCGAGTCTCCATCAGTCAGAAAATGATAATAGTATCTATACGGAAGTTTTCGTATCACTTGCAATTCTCGATTTTTCTTGTCTCTACTACGATCAAAAAGACCAAGTTGCCGGAGACCTTCCTTTATTTTTGGCTTCCATTCCCTTTCATCTTCTTGAAACTCAAAGCGCACAAATTCTTTTGGTTTTATCGTTGCCAGGGATTTCCAGACATCGCGGGTCTTGGCTAAAGAAATCAGATCCGCCATAGATGTAAATACTTCTTTGAGTGCATAATTTTTCCGTTCACTCCAATCTCGATTTTTTCCAGTATCAATCTCCCCTGCGATTTTTATCTCTTGATCAATTCCTAGACGAGGGCGATAACTTTCTTGCCGAATATCGTCTTTCCTTTTTACCAAATCCAACTCAATCCAATTATATTTCTTGTATTGCTGATCATAGGGTAATGATCGAAATTTTATTGGATAAATCCGGATCCATTCTCCGCTTTCCAGGAAACCAGCACTACAAACCAGTTCATCATATTTAACTGATGGATTGGGATAAGTTTTTACGGTAACCAGAACACGTGCATTGGGGATTTCTAGTGGTAGATACATTTTGAAGGGCAGTCTTCTATATGACGGACGGGAATGTTTATCTCAGAATCTAGTTCAAATAATTCTGCAACCTTATGGCGATGACACATACGATAATCTGCTTCAAAACATGTCAACGCGACACGTCGATATTTTGCTATCAAATCTTTTATTTCATCAATAGCTTGCTGCTGATATGGCAAAATATTTGTAGAATAGTATTTGAACAAGTTCACATATGAGGCATCATCATCTAAATCTTTTCGCAAGCCAGATGGTATTCCTAACTCCGGCAGATGAAAATATTTTATGCCTGCTTTGGCTGTATAAGCCTGCAAATGATTTTTGGAAAAACCATGTTTTCTGGAGAAAGGATTTTTTCGGACATCAATCAAAGCACTGACATTATTTGATATTAACCTACGTAAATATTCATCAACAGAAATTCCTTCATATCCGATTGTGAAGAGAACACTATCTGTCTCCAAATCCCAAGACGAACTTACTTTTTTATACTCGTCTTGACTGAGAATTTCTTTAGCAATTTTACTTCGGATAGTATATTCTGGGTACTCCAGATAAATTTTCCGAACAAGTTCTCGTCCACGAACTTTGGCCCGTGTATACGGAAAACCCCGCAGTGCGATGCGCTCTTTAGATTTGAGTTGTGATAGGAAAGATGTTGATGTATTCAACTCAAAGTGTTCTACATCTTTCAATAAACCTCTTTCAATTAGGTTATGCTTGTCATAATAGGAAATAAAACTAAATGCGCCGTACTTATATGGGAAGAAATCATAATGGTTCTGTCGGGTTGTCTGACAGAAGAAGAAAAGTAATTTCTCTAAGTCTGTATTCGTTAGTTTGCCGCCATATACTTCAATCAGAGCTAGCAAAACTTTCTGCCGATAAAACATTCCAGTACTCTCCGCAACAAATACGCCCTGTATTATACACATATTCCATAATTACACACTATCAGAGAATATTATACACGAAAACTTACCAGAACGCACGTTCTAATCTTATTTTTGAATGATAAGGTGCAGCCTAACATGTGAGCTAAGCCGATGCCGGGCCAGCAAACCTACCTCCATTATACGACAACTTTGCCGGCAAGACGACTTTCAAAAATCGCGGCGGTAGGCATTCGGCTTGAGCGATTTGTTGGGCGGCTTTTACGGATTTGAAACCAACTCCAATTACACAACTGATACTACCACCCTGGCACTTATCGAATCAGCTTTTACTGCCGCCCTTCTTGATTTGCACTAACAGTAAAAAAAATAAGAAAACCAGGAAAAGGATACCGGCTATTCCCTCCTTCCCTGAACTTGATTTTACTCTCTCTCTTCCTTCACTAATATTTAATGCTGCGAGTTGTTTTATTGGCTCTTCAGCCCTTAAGTGTAAAGCTCCAATAGGTTCGGTTGAAACCGCTAATATAATTTCCAACGCCAACTGCGAAATTAATACGATAAGAACCACAGTGACCCCAACTCCAGACCAAAAACGAATTTTATAATCACGGATTAGAAATGCTAAATCTCCCAAATTGCAGATTGGTATTGGTTTAACCTCTTGGCCTGAATAATCGAGGAAGAGTACGGGGCGAAAAATGGGTATCTTTCCGTAAGCAGTTCTCCATTTAATCTCCTCATCTGCGCGAATGGCCCCGGTGGAAGAAATATTTGGGTTAAATATCTGCACTAAATCGTAAATAGCCTCATAACCACGGTCAGCTCTTCGAAGAATACTTATAGAAGTCCCAGTTCCTTGTTCTACTTCATCAAATCGGTTCAAATCTGCAAAACCAGCATCAAGCGATGCAATATACGGCGGCAAGCTTATTAAATTAGAATTTGGGTATATATCTGGAAGAGCAATAATAAAGGTACCGAGAAAACCGAAAGCAAGTAAAATCAACCTTACAACAACGACTTTGTTTAAGCTACTCAGAAATTTTGCCACCGATCCGGGATGGTTCACAATTTAGTTGACACTTTTTTGAGCACGAAATAAAAATTGGCCGTTAAAATTTATCGGGTCCAGGCTATTTTCT
>JAFGEF010000022.1 GCA_016931715.1 Sedimentisphaerales bacterium | reverse complement strand
TTTCGCATATATTAGGTACGTTACTCGCAATTGACATGAAAGTGTATGAACAGTTACAAAACTATTTTGTGAAACAAAGCCAAATTCAACAAGAACACAGAACACAGAATACAGGACACAGGATACAGAACACAGGATACAGGATTGAAAAACAAAGCCAATTTATAGCTAACGACCAAATACTAACGACTAACGACAATAAAGCTGCAAAACAAAGCCAATTTTTTAACAGAATTTTCTTGGCAATATTTATAACTTCTTTTAATACAGGATTTTATGTTGCTTTTTATCGGCGGAGCTTTATAATGAAAGAGCGTCAATCTACGGCTTAAACATTGATTTGTTTAACTTGAAGAGGTGAAACATGGACAGATTTATAGAAGTATTTGCCGCAAGTGATATAACATTTGCGTACCTGCTAAAGGCAAATCTGGAGGATGCCGGAATACCGGTACAAATTACCAATGAGAACCTGCAGGGCGCCTATTGTATTGACGGCATGGTTCCGCGTGTGCTTGTTCCTGAAAGATTTGAGGAGCAGGCAAGGCAGATTATACAGGAGATTCAGGATGCCCCGGCGTTTTTTGATGATGAGCCGGAAGATGATTATTACGACGATGATGATACCGATGATATATTCGACTGATTTTTTATCCTGGTTCTTGACTAAGGAATTGCAGTTTGTCTATAATACTGTCTTTTATGATATTTTTTACAAGGAGTAAATGTGAAGGCAAGTGACCTAAGACCTGGAATGGCAGTAACTATCGATGGCAAACTTTATGTCTGTTTTCAGGCAACTCATGTTACGCCCGGCAACCTGCGTGCTTTTATTCAGGCCAAGCTCAGATGCATCGCCGATGGTATAATAATTGAGAAACGTCTTCGTTCAACCGAGGAGCTTGAACAGGCATTCCTCGACCACCGGGATATGGAATATCTGTATTCCGATAATACCGGCCATGTTCTGATGGATAACAAAACTTACGACCAGATTACGGTTTCCAATGAACTGTTTGGTGATTCCATAAAATTCTTCAAGCCGAATACAACTCTATCTGTCATGCTCTATAAGGAAAATGTTGTTTCTATTGAGCTGCCGAAGGTTGTTGAACTCGCCGTTTCAGAAACAACTCCTGCCGTAAAAGGCGCAACTGTAACTAACCAGATGAAAGATGCAGTTCTGGAAACCGGCTTGCGAGTTCGCGTGCCGCCGTTTATTAACTTAGGCGATATTGTTCGTATAAGCACAGAAGACAGTTCATATCTTTCCAGAGCCAAATAGAGCACGAAAGCCTGACAGGCAGATTATAGAAGTGATAAAACGACTGGCGGACAAGAAGTGGGGGAGATTTCTTGTCACATAGTTTCTGTATGTCTGTTCAGAATATTTTGAAGATTCTGTTTGATTATGCAAATTTACGTAACTTGCGTCCTGCAATGCCAAGGCCGATTATGCCGAGCAGTACTGCACCAGGAACCGGAACAGGCACTACGCCAACTGCGAGGTTATCAAATTCGAATGCAGGTGTTGTGCTTGTTATTCTAATCCCATCAAAGTCCTGCATATTAAGAAAATTCACATAACGATTTGTGGCTGATGAACTCTGATCGCCATTTGCAGGTGGCGCTATATATGAACCGGAATAAGTCGCAATTACATCTGTGCCATTGAGGAATTCAATTGTGTTATAAGCATCTACTGAGCCCCAGTAAAGGCCGAGATAATTATACTCAGCTCCGCCAAAGAAAACTGTTGCGGTTATATCTGTTTTTAGAGAAGGGGAGTTAACAGTGTAATATTGTGTTATATCGAGATACGGAGCAGCATAATTACCGGCATCTGAACCGGATGTGATCGCACCGCCATTGTAAGTCCATCCAGGTCTGCCGGAATCGAAATTATCAACAGTAGCCCAGCTGTATGGTGTTGTCAAGGTGCCATCCGCGGCGGTTGAAGAATTGAAGTTAATCATATCCGCCATTGCTGACGGAGCGATCGAACAAAGTGCCGCACAAACTAAAAGTGTTAGTACTAACCTTTTCATCGTGAATCCCCTCTTAAATTTTGTCAAAATATTTTGTATCTATCAGGTATCTATTAAAATAATACCAATTTTCAGGAAAGAATTTTGTTATCCACCTGTAAATGATAAATACTCACCGGACTCCGGTTCCTCTTATATCCCATGTTTGCCTATTTTAACATTTGTGGATGTGGTTGTCAAGAATATTATGAGCAATGTGTGATTTGCCTGGTATAAATTGATAGGGAATTTGCACCGGGCAATGCAGGATAATTTAATACCGGATATATTATGATGAAAAGTTATAACATTTAGCGGGAGGAAGTTAAATGCACAATAAATACCCGAAAGTTAGTGAATTCACATTGATATAGGCTTTATTATCGGAAGCAGCACATTTTAAGCCGCGTTTGCGATTCAGGGAAAACTACCCCCAAGGGGAATCGAACCCCTGTTACCGGGTTGAGAACCCGGTGTCCTTGGCCGCTAGACGATGGGGGCAAATAATTATTATTCTATAGTCGTTAATTTTTATAATTTTTTTATTATATCAGCTAAAACTGATGGTTTAAAAGCATCATAAAAAATAGCGGCGCTCGGAATCGAACCGAGGACCCTGGGCTTATGAATCCCATGCTCTAACCAGCTGAGCTACGCCGCCAAAGTAGCGTTAATTTACAAAAATCAAAGAAATATTGCAAGTAAATTCGAGTAAATTGTATAATCAAGCCCCAAAATCCCTCTTGTTACCCTGTTTTGTTACTTTTGTTTTGACGCTTTAACAAATTTGAGTTACCTTGAGCATTTATAAGAGGGTAACGGCGCCCTCATGTATAATATAAAGGAGAAAAGTCATGTTTAAAGCAGAGATTGTTATGACGCCAAATGTGCTTTCGGTTAAAAGGGATACTCCCATCTATGAGGCAATAAGATTATTGGTAGAACACAATATTACCGGCTTGCCTGTTGTTAATGACGATATGAGTATTGCAGGTATTATTACCGAGAAAGATATGCTGGGCTTGTTGTACAACATTCAGGATAAGCCGGGCAATGTCGGCGATTATATGACTAAAGGAATTGTAAGCTTTAATAAAGAGGATAGTTTGATAGATATAACTGAATGTTTTCTTAAAAATGATTTTCGCAGAGTTCCCATAACCTCCGGCGGCAAGCTGGTTGGAATTATCAGCAGAACGGACATAATTAAATACATTATGAAGCGAAGACAGAAATAATAATTCATACTCAGTTACTAAATGTACTGCTGCATATTATTTCCGGCTGCGTCATTTTCAGGGAAATGTAAAGTCGATCCTGCAAGGTTTTTTTATTTTGACGCCTAAGGTGTATGAGAGTATTGTGTTATGATATAGACAAACCTTTTATTAAAGGGATAATTGATGCAGAGTATAATTTTTTAATAATATTATATTTACGAAACATATAAGGACATTGATAATTCTATTTTGCAGAACTCATATATGAAATACCAATGGAGAATCCATTAAAATGGTTTTTGAAGAAGCAATATCAAAGGCTCTGCGCGAAACGAATCTTGAGCAGCAGCAATTGCTTGACGAGGCGGCTGCAGAGTATTTTTGCAATCTGCCAACACAGGGTTTTCCATCTGCCAGTGATTTGGATGCGGCGGAATCGAGACTTCGTTTGTTTTTAAGGAAGGAATTGCTTACTTCTGCAATCTTGTCGAAAATATCCGGACAGTCTTCATTTGATAAAAAAAGTTTCGAATCTTTGGCATTTGCTTTTGATACAATAGTACCACCGGTAACAGTACAAAAACCAGCGCAATTCCTGGAATTAAGAGCCTCAAGCGTGGCTTTGTCGGCTCTTCTCGGCGCTGTTCTCGGATTAACGTTACTCACTCCTTTTACACGGTTGTTTTTGGGAATGCGCGATTTAGGAATAGTCATGGGCGGTCCTCTTGGTGCATTTTGTATGGTACTGATTGTCTGGAGAGTATCAAAAAGCAAAACTCTTCGCAAAATTTTGTTAGCCGCACTGGGGATTGCTTCTGCTGCTGAAATCTGGCGCGTTGTTAAAGGTTATACTTTTTTCTCAGGAATCCGGAACATGCTGCGGCTCAGACGTCCTTCAAAGGGACTGCTCGAACCTCTCAAACGCCTTGTGTTGTATATTGCAATTATGTTTGTGCTTGCATTTTCCAAAGAGAAGCCTGTATTTGAAAAGTCATCTCACGAGCAAGCGGTAAGGACTTGCATCCAGTCATGGCTGAAAATGGCTATTCCGTTGATAGTCGCGTTGCAGTATTATTCAATAAAACCGGAGCAGGTTTCCAATGACAGGCAGGAAATCCTGAGTACTCTGGCCGGGCATATATATGCTCTTCACAGAGCTGCTCAGAAAGACCTTCCATCTGCGGCGGACGAATTAATCCAGGAAGCAAAGAACCTGGGTTTCGAAGGTCTTGATGGTCAGCCTCAGTTTTTTCCGAATATTGAGAAACGTGAAGACAACCTCGTATGGGCTTCCAGTCTTATAGATAAGTATGAAGCCTTTGGTGATATTACAGAAGGTGACACTGTTAAAGTGGAAAGAAAACCCGTGATTTTGGGAGGTAAAGTATTGAGACGCGGATTGGTAAGAAAGAATCGGGAAAGGGATTGATCATGGATAAGCCGCATGTCCTGGCGGTGGATTTTGGGACCACTAACTCATACTACTGCAAATGTCCGGCAGATCAGACTTCGCCTGTGGGAGTCGATTTTGGTGTCGGCAAGGATGGCATTGCTACCGCGATTCTCTACCGCGGGCAAAAAGAGCCGCTGGTTGGAGATGCGGCATTGCATGAGTTTGGTGAGACGCCGGCGAAGGAAAGAACTTCATGGTGCCTGCGAACACAATTTAAGCCTGATATAGCGGCAAGTGATGAAGCATATAAGAATGCGGAAGATTTTTTAAGAAATCTTATTGTCCAGTGCGAAAGACTGCACATAGATATAGATCCCGGCAAACGGGAAGTAATATTCGGAGCGCCCAGCGAATCGGAAAGTATTTTCAATGCAAAGCTCTCTCAAATCGCGCAGGCGGCAGGATATGGTAATATAAAAATCGTAGATGAGCCTATCGGAGCGCTATTGTACCATCTTTGGCATAAAGATTTCTCACCGTCCGAGTCTCAAAAAGGAGTGTTGTTTGTGGACTTTGGCGGGGGAACGTGTGACTTCGCTTTCCTCTGCCGTATGGAGGTGCGTCATTCCTGGGGTGACTTCGAATTGGGCGGCCGATTGTTGGACGATATCTTTTTCCAATGGTTCCTCGAACAAAATCCTTCTGCTCTCAGGGAAATGAAACAAAATGGTGATACATATTATGTCCACTCTTATTTGTGCCGGGAGGCGAAAGAACTTTTTTCACGAACAATGGCAAGAGACAGGAACGAACATGTCAGTAAGTTCATCGGTCGATACGGCAGTATCAGCGATATGACATGGGGAAAATTCATGGAACGAGCCGCTAATTATATTCCAGGTCATGTATTTACCGGTTACCTTCGCGAGATTGGCAATAAGTCTGTAAAACTTACCTGTTCTGACCGGAAAATAGATTTACTCGACTGGTTCAAGCGCTGTTTAACTCGCGGCCTTGAAGAGAAGAATATTAATATAGCAGATATAAAACGTGTTATTCTTGCGGGCGGCAGCAGTCAATGGCCTTTCGTATCTGATATTATCTCGGATGTCCTGCACATCGACCAATCTGCGATTACACGCAGTGACAGACCTTATGTTGTTATCTCGGAAGGTCTGTCTATTCTGCCTGCGCTGAAACAGAAACTAAGAAAAACGCGACAGGTACTTAAAGACGACCTGCCGATATTCTGTGAAAAGAATATAAGGCCATGGATTAAAGAAAAAACAGGAGCCATTGCATCGGCTTTAATAGGTGACATTACATCGAACCTCTTTGACGCGGGAATTAAGCCCGTTTTGACGGAATTCCGAAAAAGCGGCGGTTCTGTCGCTTCGCTCAGGAATCACATATCTTCGGAAGCCAAAGTTTTTGAGCCGGAGATGAGGACAATAGTAGAAGAGCGAATAAATGTCCTGACTGCCGGTCTGTCTGACCAGCTTACGAGGCTTGTGGTAGAATGGTTCGCATCGTACGGGCTGAGCATTGGCGATGATCGAGTATATCGCGAAGCAACAGTGTCAATGGAAATAGATGGTAAAATATTGGTGCCGGATTTATATACCGGAATTCTGGAATTGATTGGCTGGTTTACAGCCGGGACTATTACATCCATCGTTGCAGGGCTTTGCGGCGGCGGGGGAGTCGCTTTTATTTTATCCGGGCCGATTGGATGGATTATAGGAGCCATACTTGCTGCACTGGTCAGTGTTCTGTCTTTGCCCTATGGTGTTAAGAGGGCCAAAGAAATGGCTGAGACATGGAATGCACCTGCATGGTTGATCAAAAGAAATTTAACCGAATCCAAGATAACTAAAGCCAGAAATAAGGTTCAGGCTCACCTTAAAACGATTTTGTCGGAGAAACTCGAAAAGATCGAAAGTGACTTTGAAGATCGTGTCCGTGAAGTTGTCGAAACTCAAATTGAGGCTTTATCTGAAATTGAGACCTTATAGTTATAAAAAAGAAAGGCTGACGAATGGCTAAATATTCGAGACTTGAAGTGAGATTCATACAGCTTGCCAGCCGTTAATCCATATCATTTGTCATCGGACAGTTTTTCGTGAAGGGCTTTTCGTGCCAGACAATCCAGGTCAGCGTCCGTTATCGTGGGAAGAAACCGTTTCCGATAAAGCTCATCGTGCAAGATATTTACAATAGCAACCATGGGTGCTGCGACCAGAACACCCAGTACACCAAAGGCGGCCACACATAAAAGCATGGAAAAGAGGACCGCCACCGGATGCAATTTCATGCTGCGCGCCATGATGAGAGGAATAAGCACATTGTTCTCCAGTGCCTGGATTGCAACATAGGCCAGCACAACCCACAGCGGGGTCATTCCTCCCTTGCCGACAGCTAACAGCACTGCCGGTACTGAGCTGAGGATTGGGCCTATATAGGGAACGCCTTCCAGGACAAACGCGACCAGCCCAAGAACCATCGCATCCATAAATCCAAAGATAGGCCACATCAGCAAAAAAACCAGCAGGCCAATCGTCACCATCCCCAATAGTGTCGCCAAAGCCCATTGCGGCACAAATTGTCCAATGCGCTGCACGATGGTAAGCATCTGATTGTGGCTGCCCTCTGGTACCAGGGAAAATATTGCCCCGATGATCGGGCGCGGATTCATTAGCATAAGGGTCACACCGAAGAAGACCGTCACCAACACGATCAGTATCTGAGCTGCATTGAACGCCACCGCCGAGAAACTGCTGGCTACGCCATTCAGCATGTCACTTAGACTTGAACGAATAGATCCCGGTTCTTTCGTAGATTTGGGCGGAGCAGGTTCAATAATTCGCAGCACTGGTTTGGGCTTGTTCGCATCAGTTGTGGTTAGGGCAATTTCCTTAGTGACTTCTTCCTGGAGTTTTTCTTCCGTCAGCACGGCTTGCTGCTCCATTTTGATTAGGGGTTTTTGGATACGTTCCCAGTAAACCGGCAACTGTTTAGAGAACATTGAAACCGAGGTCTTCAACGGCACGAAGAAAGCCCACCCCGTAAAGACAATAACCAGGACTAATATTATCGCGACCAGCCCCGTTGGTAATTTTCTTCCGCCCGTAAAACTTCGCATCCGAGAAATTAATGGATTGACTGCGAGCGAAATCAGCAGAATGAGCAGAAACGATAAAATAATGGGAGACAGCATTGAAAACGTCTGGATGAAGATAAATAACACAGATGCCAGGATCACATAGAAAGAAATCGAGTGCCGCTTTACTTCTGGTTTGGGATTGTGTGACATGTTTTTTCTCCCGTTGTCATCTTGCTGTCAGGCGACTGAACATCGCTGTTAGCAGACAAAATTCGTCATAGGCACTGCTCCTGCATCCTGTATATTGTTTTTGATTGTATTTTCTTTGGTTTTGCATCATTCTTTTCTTAAGTTCCTGACACTGCCTCTGAATCATTTCTTTTCTTTATAAAGCTACTTTAACGGGATTTTTTGATTGAATTTTTGACTGCAATGAGAATGATAGTGGCAATCAGGCTAACTATCAGGCCGACAATTAGAGCGGCAAATCCTGGATTGATGGCCAATGCCAGCAGGGCATAAGTACCCCACATAATGAATCCAACGCCGCCAGCCAACAGAGCGATACAAAATATCAGCATTCCCACCCAGAAACATAATTGCATCATGCAACAATGCAAGGATTTTGTGCCGTCTTCAAATTTGGCTACCAGAGACTTCGCCTCCAACTGAATTTTTAAACGCAACAAATCCGACACGGTACAAAAGATTTCCGTCAAGAGGCTCATAACTACCTCCGCCCAATCAATCTGTCAAATAGAATCCCGGCAGCAAATGCGATTAAAACGGCAGTGAGCGGCTGTTCTTCAATCTGCTTTCTGCTCTTTTGTACAGCATCCTGACTGTGTTCGCGAAGGCTGTCGTAACCCTCATTAATTTTCTCCTCTGCCTGGCCTTCTAAACTTTTAATCGCAGCCCCCAGTTTTTGTTTGCTTTCCATAAGTTTCTCCTTGCTCTGATCTCCTACTGTATGAAGCAGATCCTTGAGGTCATTCTGCATCTTTTGAATGTCCCCGCGGATTGCTTCTATCTCAATAGAAGTTTCTGATTTCTTAGTCGTTTCTGCTGTCATAAATTTGTCTCCTTTTAAGTTTATATTATGCAGAAGCTTTAGTTTATATTGCCTAAAGTACCTTTCCTATCATCTCTTTACGAAGCCATTCGGCCTATTACCAGGCATATAACCTGATGCCTGACTAACGCGAGACCATATATCCAGCACTATTTAGTATAAAATCCAATTATAAATATACATTCAGACTGCGTAAATCGGAGTGGAAGCTGTTTTTTCTGTCGGTGAAAATGCTTATCTTTGTGTCAGTGAAATCTTACAATCAATAGCAAGATCGAACACTATCATCAATTAAGTATTTGGATTTGTTACGGAGATGCGTGCATGCAAACAGAAAAAACCTGAATTTGAGCTGATAAAGGTTTGACAAAGCGTTTGGAAGAGTGTTTATTTAAGGAATCGTTCCGGCCTGGTCAACTTCAAACGACAGGATGTTTTCCCGGCGGAGCAAATTTTTACGATGGAATATTGTTTCTAATAAAATTTGAAGGTGGATAAATGGCTAAATATTCGAGACTTGAAGTACTTACAGCGATGAAGCAAATAGGGATCATACCGGTTTTTTATAACGGAAATTTTGATGTTGCAAAAAGTGTTATTGCCGCCTGTGCAGATGGCGGAGCCAGAGCGATAGAATTTACTAACAGGGGTGACAGGGCAGTCAATGTATTTACAAAGTTGGCGGAGTACAGGGATTCTGAAAAACCGGAAATAATACTTGGTGCAGGCTCGATTTGTGATGCACCTACAGCGGCGATGTATATATCCGCCGGAGCGGATTTTGTCGTTGGCCCGCTTCTGGATGAAGATGTCGCCAAAATCTGCAATGGCCGCAAGATACCTTACAGCCCGGGCTGCGGTACAGTTTCCGAGATACATAAAGCGGAGATTCTTGGCGTGGAGATATGCAAGATATTTCCCGGAGCGGAAGTTGGCGGACCTGCTTTTGTAAAGAGCGTGAAAGGACCTTGCCCCTGGACGGAAATTATGCCCACAGGCGGAGTCTCGCCGACAAAAGAAAGTTTAAGTGCATGGTTTAACGCAGGAGTCGCATGTGTGGGTATGGGCTCGAACCTTATAACAAAAGAGCTTCTCGCCGCCAAAGATTTCGCCGGTATTACAAAAAAGGTTAAAGAAACTTTTGAGCTTATTAAACAAATACGCTCAGAAAAGAAATAATGTTGAAAAAAATGTGTCATGGGCATCTTGCCCATGAAGCATGGCCAGGATGGCCATGCCACTTAAAGTTAGCGGTGACATTAGTTTTATGCTGGAAAAAGGACTTGTACAAATCTATACAGGAGATGGAAAGGGCAAAACGACCGCCGCCTTCGGTCTTGCGCTTCGAGCGGCAGGACGGGGAAATAAAGTTCTTATTTTTCAGTTTCTCAAGCCTTCCTCGCTTGATACAGGTGAGCGTAATGCGCTGCAATCAGGTAATCTGAAAATACGGGTGGAATCCCTTGATGAGCCATGGGATATGGTGAAGTCTTTTCAGGATGAGCAGGCGATTCGCAGAATGCAGAAAGCGATAGGGGATGTTCTCGATAAACTTGCGCAAGACGCGGAAAAACGGCTTTATGATGTGCTTATTCTGGATGAAATTATTTTCTGTTTGTCGAAAAATCTTGTAAAGTTTGATGATGTCATGCGTATTATCAATAGAAGAGCTTCCGGCGTCGAAATAGTTATGACAGGCCGGGGTGCGACGAAAGAATTGATTGAAATTGCAGATTTGGTAACGGAAATGAAATGTGTAAAACATCCGTTTGAAAAAGGCATATTTGCAAGAAAGGGTATTGATTTTTAATTTTCACACTGGTTTGTCTATGCTCGAAGTTGAAGAAATTAGCAAGTCGTTTCGTGAACGCGGCAAAAAGGGACGCGGTTTAATCGGCTTATTGCAGGGTTTTCGCGGGGGCAGAGAATTTTTTGCGGTTAATAACGTCAGCTTTTGCGCAAAATCAGGCGAAATTTTAGGGCTTCTCGGCCCCAATGGCGCAGGCAAAACTACACTTCTGCGAATGCTGTCAACAGCACTGAAGCCAGGCAGGGGAACTGCTAAATTCATGGGTGTTGATTTAATTGAAAATCCTCTCGAAGTTCGCAAGCGAATCGGATTTCTTTCCGACAGTACCGGTCTTTACGGCCGTCTGACCGCACGTGAGATGATTACGTATTACGGCAAACTGCACGGCATGGAACGTGAAAAACTCCGGCAGCGAATGGACGAGCTGTTTAATGTTCTGGAAATGACAGAGTTTGTTGATAAACGCAACGATTCGCTTTCTTCCGGCATGAAGCAGAAAGTTTCGATTGCGCGAACACTGATTCACTCGCCTGATATTATAATGTTCGATGAGCCTACTACAGGTCTTGATGTCGCCGCTGCGGAAGCAATTCTTAACTTTATCGAATCCTGCAAAAATCAGGGCAAGACGGTCATTTTCTGCACACATCACATGCACGAAGTTGAGCGACTATGCGACAATGTTGTAATACTGAATAAAGGAAATCTTTGCTTCCAGGGAAGCATCGAGCAAATGCGGGCAAAATCAGGACAGAAACTTTTAGATAAAGCATTTCTGGCTTTAATTGGGTTGGGAGACTCGAAGAATGCGGGCTAAAATTCTCATAGTATATCTGAAAGAGATAAAAGAAATCCTGCGTGACAGAAGGACGCTCGTCTTTATGGTGATAATGCCTACAGTTCTTGTGCCGCTGCTGATGAATTTGTTGATTAGTTTCATGATTAAAAGCGAGAAAAAAGCTGAAACAGAAGTTCTTGCGTTTGCTGTTTTCGGAGCGGATAATCTGCCGAAGTTGTCTGAAGAATTTGCTAAAAATGAAAATTTCAGGCAGGTTGATGTTTCATCTTTGGACGAAGCCGCGTTATCTATAAAGGATAACATAATTAAATTCGCACTTGTCATTCCGGTCCAGGCTCAGGAGCGGCTGGAAAATAGTGAGCAGATAGCAATAGAGCTTTATTATGACAATTCCTCAGCCGTCAGCAGGGTAAGAAATCGTGTCAGTGACATTATTCAGCAGGTCAGCGATAAATTTCGGGCTGAACGCCTGGCAAGTCTTGGTATTAATTCTTCGGAAAAACAGGAGAATTTAATCAGTCCGGTAATTATCAAGGAGCATGGTACCGCCAACATGAGAGAAATACTCGGCGAACATGCGGGAGGATTCCTGCCTTATATGTTTATTATTTTCTGCATGATGGGCGCAATGTACCCCGCGATTGACCTGGGTGCGGGGGAAAAAGAACGCGGGACGCTTGAGACTCTTTTACTGGCGCCGATTAAGCGTTCTCAGATAGTGCTCGGTAAATTCCTGGTTGTCTTTACTGCCGGTGTTACTTCGGCGTTATTGAGTCTTGCTGGAATTGGCGTTCTGCTGGCGGTGAAAGTCAAACAGATACCGGCGGAAGTGGAAATCGGTCAAATCCTATCGTCAATTGATTTAGCGGATTTGCTTTTGATAGCTTCGATGCTGATTCCGACCGCCGCGATGTTTGCAGCGCTGCTTTTGAGTGTGTCCATATATGCAAGAAGTTTTAAGGAAGCCAGCTCATACTGCGGCCCGCTGAATTTCCTGGCAATCGTCCCGGCTGTTATCGCAGTGCTGCCGGTTGTTAAGCTGGACTGGTACTGGGCTATGGTTCCGATTACGAATATTTCGTTGGCTATAAAAGAACTTATAAAAGGCACGATGAATTATGAAATGTTTATTGCAATTCTCGGTTCAAGCTTTATCATAGCTGCCGGATTGCTGTTTTTCAGCACGAAGTGGTTCGAACGTGAATCAGTGCTTTTCAGACAATAAAATAAATATATTTGCATTTGTGGAATTATTTGGGTGGCAGCCTCAAGCGGAGCTTGGGGATGGCTTATTAGCATAAATCTTGAAGTATTTTGAAATAGAATCAAAATTATGGGTAAAAATGTAGCAGCGATAATATGTGCCGCTGGTGCCGGGACCAGGTTCGGCGGAAAAAGAAAGAAACCTTTTGTTGATGTTGCCGGCAGGGCGGTATTCCTGCGAAGTGTTGAGCTATTTTCCAACAGGAACGATGTAAAACAAATCCTTCTTGCTATACCGGAAGATGAGCAGGAATTGGTGAGCGTTAAATGGGGCGCGAACCTGAAATTCTTCAATGTCACTACCTATATAGGCGGCAGTGAGCGGTTCGATACTGTTCGCAAGGGACTCGATATGCTAAAGGATAATATCGATTTAGTAGCAGTCCACGATGCGTGCAGGTGCTGCGTGACAGAGGAGATAATTGATTCCTGTATAGAAGCTGCAATTGAGTCGGGGGCTGCTATTCCCGCTTGTCCTGTAACTGCGACCTTAAAGAAAGTGAACGAAGAAGATGAAATGATATTCGGCACTCTCGACAGGACGGGTTTATATGAAGCGCAGACGCCGCAGGTTTTCGCTGTAAAGATGCTCAAAAAAGCGTATGAGAATCTTAATAATCTTGGTGATATGCCGATTAGTGACGATGCCCAGCTTGTTGAAGCGATGGGTCTTAAAGTCTCGATAGTCAAGACGGATTCATCGAATATCAAAATCACCACACAAAGCGATATAGCAATAGCCGAAGCAATTCTAAAGAGTCGTCCCAAAAAGCAATCCGAAGGCCCAACAGGTGCATTCTTCGAGGCACAATGGTGAAATAATGAAAGTTTTAGAGAAGAAAAGTTGACAAATACAAAGAATAATTCTATTTTAATGAAAAGAAATATGCGGCATGTAGTAAAATAAGTGATTTATTTAGGGAATTTTAATATGAAAAAAGCTGTATGGATAAGTTTTGATCTTGGGGTTAGAGGAGACTATGAAAGTATGTATTCCTGGCTTGATTCAAAAAATGCTATCGAATGTGGTGACAATTTCGCATTTTTTAAGTTCGATGTTCCGGGAGATGTTATTGAAAGCCTGAAAAAGGAAATAGAGGGAAATATAGAAACAAACAAAAAAACTCGTATTTATGTAATCTATCGAGATCCCGATACTAAAAAAATGAAAGGAAAATTTCTTTTTGGCAATAGGAAAGCAGCTCCCTGGACTGGATATGCAGGAAGTCCAGAACAGACAGAGGAAGAGGAAGTATAATGGAATATGCTCTTGCCGACACTGGTGTGTGGTATGGGATATTCGACAGCCGAGACTCAAGATATAATGAAGCACAGTCGAAAATAATATTTTTTGAATCTTTCAAGATAGTTATTCCATGGCCTACTGTTTATGAGACACTCCGAACTCGTTTTGTAAAAAATAAACCAGCACTCAAATTGTACGAAACGTTCTTGAAGAAACCAAATTTCGAATATCTTGATGATAGTGTTTACAGGGATGAGGCATTCAGACTTTCAGTCGAATCTTCATTAAATGGTAGACCCATTAGCATGGTTGACTGTTTATTACGCCTGATTATTGATGATCCAAACGCGAAAATAAATTACCTTTTAACATTTAATCAGCCTGATTTTATAGATATATGCAAAAAGAATCGTGTTGAGATTTTATAAAATATGTTAAAGATCATTTATAAAATCACATATCCGAATGGGAAAATATACATAGGACAGGATTTGACAGACAATATTAATTATTTTGGTAGTGCAAATAGTAATGTAATAGCAAAGGATTTTACAAGAGAGCAAAGACGAGATTTTACCATTCGAAAAGAGATTCTTTGGGAATCTGAAATAGCTTCTGATTCAGAAGTTACTTTAAAAGAAATAGAATTTATTAGAAAATTTAGATCAAATTATCCTGAGATTGGCTACAATCAATGGCCCAAATTTAAGATTGGAGATTGAATATGAATAAGGTAATTGAAACGATAATGAGCAGGCGGTCGGTTCGGTTTTATGACACAAAGCCGATACCGAAAGAAATTCTTCAAACTATAATAGATGCTGGGAACGCCGCTCCTTCAGGGATGAATACTCAAGGCTGGCGATTTGTCGTGGTTCAGGGTAAGGCTTTCAAAGATAAGTTGTTGTCACTTGCTATGCCGAGATATAAGAAATGGATGGAGAAAGCGCCACAGTCATTATCCGATATGCGAAAGGAAATCGACGCGGCTGCTAACGACCCTGTTTACTATAATGCTCCGGTTATTATATTTGTAATTGGTTCGGGAATGACGAGCGATTTCGATACGCCAATGGTATGTCAAAATATGATGTTAGCCGCACGTTCTTTGGATATAGGAAGCTGCTGGGTGTATTTCGGGCAATTGCCTCTTGACGATATGGAAGTAAGAAAGGAACTGGAAATTCAGCCGGACGAAAAAGTTTATGGTCCCATTCTGCTTGGTTATCCTAAAGGAGAATTTCCAAAGTCACCCAAAAAGAAAGAGCCAAAAATAAAATGGATTTAATTATAGATAAGGTACTATTATTACAATGCATCCGCAAATTATTGAAAAGGAAGGTAAAAAGGAATTTGTTATTATTCCATATTGGTATGAAGTGATAAAAGACTTAAATATTTAGGATGAAAGCTGAAATCACAAATATCTCCGAGCAAGAGAAAGGAGAATTCAATTATGCAGGCACGCGGTTTACTGATGGTTGAGCATCGCCTGATAGAGAGAATGATATCATTGTTAAAAGATGCCCTAATACAAATTAAAGCTTCCAGCATGGTCGATCCATTATTCATAGATGCGGCTGTTGATTTCATACGAATATACGCCGACAGGACTCATCATGGGAAGGAAGAAGATATAATGTTCCGCGACCTGAGCACATGCCCTTTATCTGACAAAGACCGGCGTATTATGAACGAACTGATTGATGAGCATGTTTTTGCCCGGCAGACTACAAAGGCGCTTGTTGAAGCTAACAAGCTGTATCGCAATGGTGACAACGCCGCTCTGGAGGAAATTTTTAAAAAACTTGGCACACTTGTTGAATTTTATCCAGTGCATATCACAAAAGAAGACAAAATTTTCTTCCCTGCCGCAAGAGCTTACTTCACAGAAGAGCAGGATCAGGCAATGCTCGCAGAGTTCCGGGAATTTGACGTGAAAATGATCCATGAAAAGTATAAGTCAGTTGTTGAAAACCTGGAAAAACATTAACAGGAGCTTATATGGCTTTATTACAAACAGAATTAAAATCTCATCGCTGCAGGGGATTATCTTTTCTTTCAATTCTCAATGCGGCTGCATTGGTTATAACCATACTTTTTTGGGGACTGGTCTTTTTTAGTAAAGCAGTGCTTTGGCCCGGACATTCAACGGAACTTCCTGAACGCGCAAATGCCGCAGTGACTTATGGTTTTATGATAGGCGATGTTCTTTACGCTGTTCCATTACTCTTGCTTGCATGCCTCGGTATCTGGAGACTCAAAAGCTGGGGCTGGATGGCCGCTCAGATGGCGAATGTTTTGTGGATTTATTCTTTGACGGTCATTTTGTTTCGGGATGCATATACGACTATATCGCCGGGCAGTTTAGTGTTTTTGCCTTTTGCTCTTATAGCTTTTTGGGCGATTCCTTATCTCTGGATTCGTCGTAAGGATTTTGGTATTGAATAAAGTCTCATGCAGGTTTTCCGGAACCACCAAAAAAGAAAGAGCCCAAAATAAAATGGATTTAGAAGAAAAAAATCAAAATATTCGGATGGTGCAGCGTGATAATCCGCCTGGTGATTCTGATGTCTCCAAATGGATAGGTAAAGAAGCTTATAAATACTGGAAGCAAATAGCTGCACACATCTCGCAAAACTACCCGAATGTTTTTACGCCGGAGTGGCTCTATGGCGGCAAAAAGCATGGCTGGTCACTCAGGTATAAAAAGAGTAAATCGTTCTGCACGTTCGTACCGGAGAAAAACCGTTTTGCATTACTTATTGTTTTCGGCGCAGATGAGCGGGCGAAAGTGGGAACGATACGAGGCAGCCTGTCGAAGGGCACACAAAAAGAATACGACAAAGCGACAACATATCACGATGGGAAATGGCTGCTTCTGGCAATCGATTCTGACAAAGTTGTGGAAGATGCCGTAAAGCTTCTATCGATAAAACGCAAACATAAGAATTTATGAGCAGCATATACATCCAAATCTTTTAATTAACCAATTTCTTGAAGCATAATTGTATTTGTGTTATAATTTGAACTTATGAGTCCAACAATATTTAAAGAAGGAAATTACAGGTTTCATTTCTTCTCAAAGGAAGAAGAAAGAATTCATGTTCATGTGATTTCGCCGGACGGTGAAGCAAAGTTTTGGCTTGAGCCTATTGTTTCGCTTGTAAATTATTCCGGATTTTCCCAAAAACAGTTGGGCTGTTTACAGAAGGTTGTCGAAGGGCGAAAAGATGAAATCATTAAAAAATGGAAAAAACATTTTAAAGGCTGACAAAGCTGAAGTTACTAATATTTCTGAGCATGGATTCTGGATTCTATTAGCAAAGAAAGAATATTTCCTGCCCTTTGAAAAATACCCATGGTTTAAGGAAGCAAAAATATCTGCAATTACTCATGTGGAAGTTCATCATAACCATCATCTGTACTGGCCGGATTTGGATGTCGATTTAACTACCGAGATTCTTGAAAATCCTCAAAATTACCCTTTAACATATCATGATTAGTTACTCAAAAATAAAAATAAGAAAGGCTCATCGCAATGGCTAAGAAAAAGGCCGCTCAATTTGAATGGCTCAAAATAATGTATGTGTTTAATATTGTTATTGCCGGCGGAGTCGGTTTATGCATTCTAATTATTCCAGACCAGATGAAATCGATAGTTCCCTTTTCCGGCGATTCAGTTACTTACAGCATTCTTGGCAGTGTATTTCTGACATTTGGCATATTCGCGGTTTTGGGTTTGCGAGAGCCTCTCAAGTTCACGCCGATTTTACTTTTTCAGGTTGTTTATATGGCAATCTGGCTTATCGCGGCTGCTCTGCCGCTCTTGGTAACAGGTAAATTCCCGTCAAACCATACTCCAACTATTGTATTATTTATGCTAACTATCATCGGAGATATAATTGCGATTCCCTTTAAGCAAGTCTTCTCAAAAAAATCCGGTGCGTAGAAATAAATATGTCAAAAACAATATTTATGATTCATGGTATGTGGGGCGGCGGTTGGTATTGGGATAAATTCAAAGGTTATTTTGAAAATAAAGGTTACAACTGCATAGCACCAAATCTCAGGCATCATAATATAAGACCAAGCGATCCTCCGCCGAATGGATTAGGTACAACAAGCCTGCTGGACTATGCTGAAGACCTTGAGCTTGAAATTAAAAAGCTTGATGAAAAACCTATTATAATGGGTCACTCTATGGGAGGTTTGCTCGCACAGATTCTGGCAAGCAGAGGACTCGCAAAAGCAGCGGTTCTTATTGCACCAGGTTCGCCTGCTGGTATTTTTTCAATCACATGGTCTATACTTAAAATCTTTTCGGATGTTTTATTCAGATGGGGCTTCTGGAAAAAGCCGCACAAGCTTTCATACGAAAAAGCTGTATATGCAATGATGGAAAAACTGCCGGAGGAAGAAAGACGGTATATTTACGAACGCAGTGTATGGGAATCGGGGAGAGCCGCGACTGAAATAGGATTCTGGTTTTTGGGATTTCGGGCTGCCCAGGTTAATAAATCAAGACTGACCTGTCCGTTATTAATCATTTCCGGCTCTGAGGATAATATTACTCCTGCGAGAGTAGTAAAAAAGATCGCAGAAAAATACACACCATCCTGTACATATCTGGAGCTTGGAGGACATGCCCATTCTATTATCAGGGAGCCTGGTTGGGAAAAAATTGCTGCCTATATTCAAATATGGTTAAGCGAAAATGTAATATAAGTGCTTTTAGTCAATTTGCTGCGAAAACGCAGGATGTTATAATACATGTATAGTTTTAAAACGAAAACATCGGATAACTGTTTATTACCCGATGTTTTCCGGAGGGGAGAAAAATATTCTTGCTACATTCCTGTTATCGGTAATTGCCTGATGCTACTTTAACATGAAAAAGTAAATAATTCAGTTTCCAGAAACGTCTTAACCATTGAATATAACGGATTTTGAGGCTAAACTGTTGCCTGTAAGTCTTGCGGCGGGGCAGTTGCGGCGCAGGCGATGGTTTTTTGAGGGATTGAGAAAACGTTAATGAAATCTGACCGGGAACTGATAGACGCGATAAATAATGGGCAATCGGATGCCTTCGAGGTCCTATATTATCGTTATCGGGACTGGATTTATAATCTTGCATGGCGATTTACAGGCAATCAGAGCGATGCTCTTGATGTTTTGCAGGAGACTTTTACATATCTTTTGGGCAAATTCCCAGGTTTCGAGCTTACAGCTTCCATGACGACTTTTTTCTACCCGGTCGTAAAGCATATTTCGTTGAATTTGAAAATGAAAAACCGCAAATTTACTTCGGAAAACGATATTTCAGAAGAAATTATCGATACGAAAAAAAACGCGGCGGATCATAATTCTCCGGAACTCGCGGCGGTACTTAATATTCTGCCTGATGAGCTGCGTGAAATTCTGCTCATGAAATATGTTGATGAAATGAGCCAGGACGAAATCGCACAGGCTCTTAACATGCCGGTAGGAACAGTTAAGTCAAGGCTGTACAGGGCTTTACAAACACTCCGCCAGGACGCCAGAACCCGCTCATATTTCATCGAGTAAAAAAAGTTAAATTTTTCAAAAATTACAGAACTATTTGGCTATGTTGATTGCTTAAGATTCAGGAGTAACGATTATGTTTGAAAAAAATGAATATTCTGAACAGAACTTGTTCAACTTGCAAAGTATTATGAAAAGGAGTTCCGGTATGCGTCAATTCTCAGTTGTATTTTTATTATTCATTTTATTTACAACAGGCTGTTCAGGCATTGGCTCGGCATCAATGGAAAAATCAGACAATTCTCAAGATTATTATATGTTGAGGAGCGCATCCGGAACAGCAGCAAAGCAATCACCAGCAGTTCCGTCAAATTATAAGGTACTGGAATCACAGGCTGATTTGCTGGCTCAGAAGCCGGACTTGGATCCAGCCCGACAGGAAAGGCTTGTTGTTTATAACGGAGTTATCAACATTGTAGTCGAGCGGATTTCCGATTCTATAAGTATGATTGAGAAAGCCGTAGTTAACATGGGCGGCTATATGCAGGAAATGACCAGCAACTCTATCACGCTGAAAGTTCCCGCAGGCAAATTTCAGGATGCGATAGCCGAAGCTGAAAAACTCGGTGAAGTTATAAAAAGAGATATAAAAGGAACAGATGTAACCGAAGAAATGCGAGACTTGAATATTCGACTGCAAAATGCCGAACAAGCAAGAGATAAAATGCTGAGCCTCCTTGAGAAAGCTGATGCGGTGGAAGATACTCTGAAAGTTGAGAAGGAACTGGAGAGGATTACTGAAACGATAGAATTGCTAAAAGGCAAAATCTCATTTCTCCGGAACAAAATCAGCTATAGTACACTTACAGTTCAATTCAACTCGCCGATTCCGCAGGAAGATTTCACTTTTGCCGCACCATTTATATGGGTACATGCGCTTGGTTCCGAGCTGACCAGGCCTGCAGGTTCGGCAGCTTCGCAGGGCTCGTCCGTTTTTAATCAGTCGAAATTTTCTTTACCTGACGGATATATCAAATATTTCGAGAACAAAAAGCAAACAAGGGCAATGTCCGCAGATGGTGTTATGATTTATGTACATAAGGAAAAGAACTACCAGGGCGGCAATATTGATTTCTGGTCTTCCCTTGTGCATCGTATGCTTGTGGAGCAGAAAACTATTCGTATTACAAAGCAGCCTGAACTGAAATTGAAGAATAAAAAAGACGCGGTTATGTTTGTGGGAAGCAAACAGGTCGGCTCCAAACAGTATGGATACCTTGCAGCGATTGTGCCAACAAAACAAAACGTATATATTTTCGAAGCGTGGGGACCTATGCAGGAATTCGAGAAGGACCGGGTCAAGCTGGAAGAAGCTGTTATATCAATGCGATTAAATTAAAACAGATATGTGTTGAGAATTTGATGAGCCAGGAAAATAAAAATAATGATAACGAGCAGAAGTTCAATCTCTCTGACAAGCTTGCAGAAGATATCAAAAGAATTTACAAAACATCTGCAACAGTTCCGGCTGAGATTGACAGGGCGATTTTGGGTAAGGCGTCGCAGAAGCTGACGCAGCCGCACAGTCGTTTTCATATTTTGCGATGGGCTGGTCCTACTGCGGCAGCGGCGGCGATTATTATTATCGCCTGCATATCCATGAATCAAAATCAAAAATCCTATAGAGCACCAATGAGCGCTTTGGTAAAAAACTACTCTGATATCGACAACAGCGGCAGAGTAGATATTCTCGATGCGTTCAAATTAGCAAAATACATACAATCTGAAAATACAATAGATAAAAAGTGGGATATGAATGGCGATGGCCTTGTCGATGGTGACGATGTTGAGAAAATCGCTTTAGTGGCCGTGAGCCTGGATAAGGGAGCATTAAAATGAAAACTGTTATTGTAATAATTATGACAAGTGTATGCTTAATAGTTCCTGTATTTGCCCAGCAGTTCGGGGTTAGGTATGAAACCGAACAGCCGAGAGTGCGTTTTGTGTCACTGCCTGTCTATATTGATGCCGGCAATCGCGCTCTTGCCGCGTATCAGTTCGAGTTGAAAACAAAATCAGGGCAGGTAAAAATTGTCGGCGTGGAAAACGGTGAGCACCCTGCGTTCGCACAGCCGCCTTATTACGACACTGCGGCTCTGGCGAATGACCGAATTATTATCGCCGCATTCAATACAGGCAGTAACCTTCCGACCGGCCGCACTCGTGTCGCATCTATCCAGCTTCAAATTATCGGCGATATCGAGCCGCAGTATGCTGTTGAATTAACAGTCGCCGCAGATGCCGATGGAAATAAAATTCCTGCTGAAATAACTTTTGAAAAGGATTAATAAAATGAGAACGAAAATATTTATTGCAGCTATTGTTTTATGCTTAGTTACCAGTTCGTTGGTCATTTATATGATTGCGGGCTGCTCGGCAGAAAGAGCAAGCAGATATTCTTCATTAAGACTCGCAAATAAATCTGATAAAAGCAATGAAGAATATGATTTATTGAGAGAAGATACATACCAAAGAAGAAATGAATCTGCTGTTACTGAAGAATCTTCTTTACAGTCTCAGGAGAAGGCTAAAAATCTCATGTTGCCCCCGGAATCGAACAGCAGAGAGTTATTAAATGCAAGTGGAAGTAGTGTTTATGAATCGGAAAGTTATACTCCTCCTGGAAGCAGCAGTAAATACGAACCAGAAATTTCAAAAATACCAATATCAAATGATGGAGCAAAGAAACCATATTCAGATGCACTCACATTACCCGAGAACTGGAAAGATTTATCCGGCAGGAAAACAAGGCAGTCCATAAGTGGCGGCATGGAAGGTGGTCGTGGTGGTGCTGACAAGTTTGACGTGTCGGTGTTTGGTCCTGTTCCTTTATTGGGAGACACGCCGTTAGTAGGGAATTTATTTGGCAGAGATGACGATGGAAAAAGGCTGTCACAAGTACAGTTAAGAAACGAATTGATGAACTTTTCCGCTGATGAGATTTGGGTGATTGCCAAAGTCGATGCGCCGAGGCGTGTAGTCAGTGACGATTATCCCGGCTCGGGAGCGATGCTTGCGAAACTGCCGAAGCAGGAAAAAGAAATTCCTCTGCCTCTCAAGCATACTGATGTAAAAGGCGACATTTGCGGCTATATCGCGACTGTAGAAGTTACGCAGCAGTTCCAGAATCCTTATAAGGAAAAAATCGAAGCGGTGTATGTTTTCCCGCTTCCCGACAACGCGGCGGTCAATGAATTTATCATGATAATAGGCGACAGGAAAATTCGCGGAATCATTCGCGAGCGAGAAGAAGCAGAACAGATTTACCAGCAGGCAAGAGACCAGGGCTATACAGCTTCGCTTCTCACGCAGGAAAGGCCGAACATTTTCACGCAGAAAGTCGCCAATATCGAGCCGAGCAAGAAAATCGATGTAAATATCAAATATTTCAGCACGCTCGCCTACGTTGACGGCTGGTACGAATTCGTTTTCCCGATGGTGGTCGGGCCAAGATATAATCCGCCCGGATATACAGCAGGAGTCGGAGCGGTCGCGCACGGCAGAACAGGCATATCAGGTCAGGATACGGAAGTGCAGTACCTAAAACCGAACGAACGCAGTGGACATGATATATCGCTTGCGGTAAATATCGATGCAGGAGTAGCAATCGAAGAAATAAAATGCCCAAGCCATGTAATAAAGAAAAGCCCGCTCAAAGAAGAAAAACTTACGGTAAAGCTGAGCGAGCTCGACAATATTCCAAACAAGGATTTCGTACTTCGCTACAAAGTCGCAGGCAGCAAAGTCAAATCGGCTTTCGTTACGCACCAGGACAAACGCGGCGGATATTTTACACTTATGCTCTACCCCCCGGAAAGCCTGAAAAATGTCCAACGTGCACCGATGGAGATGATTTTCGTGCTTGATTGTTCGGGCAGTATGAACGGCAAACCAATTGAAAAAGCCAAAGACGCGATAAATCGCGCGTTGAGGCAGCTTCAGCCGAATGATACATTCCAAATCATACGTTTTTCAAATAACGCATCTCAGCTTGGGCCGCAGCCTATTCCGGCAACAGCCGAAAATATTCGCAAGGGTCTCGAATATGCAGCATCCCTGAACGGCAGCGGCGGGACTCAGATGATAGAAGGAGTGAAGGCGGCTCTTGATTTCGCGCATGACCCGGAAAGATTTCGTCTTGTTTCATTTATGACCGATGGCTATATCGGCAATGAAGCTGATATTTTAGAAGCAGTCCATGATAAGCTCGGCGCGAGCAGGATTTTCAGCTTCGGCGTAGGCTCATCGGTCAACAGGTTCCTTTTGGATAGAATGGCAGTGCTCGGAAAAGGAGCGGTCGCGTATATAGGACTTGACGAAGAAGCGGGGGAAGTTATCGATTTGTTTTATGAGAGAATCAGTCATCCTGCTCTTACCGATGTCACGATAGACTGGGGTGGTCTGGAAGTTACGGAAGTTTATCCGAACAAGATTCCCGACCTTTTCGTTGGCCGTCCAATAATAGTAACGGGCAGATTTACAGGCAGCCGCGATACGAAAATCCGCATCAACGGCAAGGTCGGCAATGTGGATGAGCAAATAGCAATAGCAGTGGACCTGGATGATGAAGCCTCGAACCATCCGGGAATAGCATGTGTCTGGGCACGCAGGCAGATTGAGACACTCGCAAATCAGGCGACATACGACCAGAACGCCGAACTGCCCGTGCAGATTAAACAGGTTGCTCTCGAGTATGGCCTGATGTCATCCTATACTGCTTTTATCGCGGTCGATTCGTCACGCCAGACCCTTGGTGACCATGGCTTCACGGCAGTTGTCCCTGTTCCTGTCCCTTACGGAGTTCGATATGACACTACTGTACAGGAGTAAATAATAATTGAACTTTTGCATAAGCCTTTTTATGAGTTCTGCAAAATTGAAGTTAGACATATATTGTATGAAGAAAATCGGTTTAAAAGATTTTCTTCATACAATCTTCTGCATTGCTGTAACTACTCATTAATAAATACTTTAAGTTCATTGTTTAAGAAAGAAAAAATTAAACACAAGCAATTTTTTCTTTCTTAAAGTATGTCTAACTTCAATTTTGCATAAGCATTTAAAACTCTTATTATAACTTTATACGATCACCTCTTTAATCTATAAACATCATTTTTACTCTGAGCGCAGCGGAGCGTTCGGAGTTTTTTTATAAAAATTTACATAAATTTTTCACATAAAAATAAATTGTCCTGAACGCTTTTTACGCTATTGAAAAGTCATATTATATAGGACATGAATTCTTCGACTTCGTCTGTCACGCGGGCTGCGTATTAGAATTCAATATAAAAAAACAAACGCTTATCGGAACAAACCTCTTATCTTTATCCATCTTAGCTTCTTTGCAGAAATTAGGCTTAAAAACCTGTTTATCAGTATTGAAAACGCTATTTTCCTTGACGATTAGCGATGATTTTTGTATAATACCCAGATAATTAACAAGAGAGTGGGAGACAGTTTCCCCCGCAATTTGCGCGTCGGGGAAACTAAAAAACGCGAAGGGGACAAAATGGATATAAATGGGGGATTGAAGGATGTTGTTACGGAAAACAGGCATAAGGATGGCTTACTGGTTGACAGTAGTATTTATGCCGCATGTAACGCAGTTTTCATGGATACTGCGTGCGGCGTGCGGAATCGGTCTTTGCGCTACTGCTCATCTCGATTGTTTTACCCTGAACACTCTCAAACAAAGCAGTAATACTAAATAAATTTTTATGAAGATGAACGTGGGAGAAACAGATGTTTACAATGGGTGATACAACTAAAACGGGTGATAGAGCAGCGAAGGTACGCTTCGGCGAGCTTCTTATGTCCAAAGGTCTGCTTGAAAACGGTGATTTAAATACGGCTCTGAGCGAGCAGCGCAATACCGGCGGTCGCCTCGGTGAGATATTAATCCGTCTGAGAATGCTGAGCGACGATGCAGTGCGCGAGGCTCTTGCGGAGCATCTTTCAACAGAGCTGGTTCATCTTGACATAAACGAAATAGACATGAACGCCGCAAGGCTCGTGCCGGAGGCGATAGCAAAACGTTTTAATCTAATAGCCATCGGGCGCAGGGAAAACAAGCTCGTTATAGCGATGAATGACCCGCTTGATATCGTTGCGACTGATACGATAACACTGAAAACAAAGCAGGAGGTCGTGCCGGTTCTTTCTTCTCCGGATGAAATCCAGCGTGCGATAGAGTTTGTTTATCACGGCTCTGATATCGACGAGCAGAGTCTTCGCGACCTTGTCGAGCTTCAGGTCGAGGGAGAAGATACCGAGTTTCATCACGATTCCGTAATTGAAAGCGCACTCGAAGCGGATATAAGCGTCGAGGAAGCGGCGACCAAAGCGCCCGTAATCCGGTTTGTGGACCTTCTTCTCCGCCAGGCAGTAAAGAGCCGTGCGAGCGATATTCACGTAGAGCCGCAGGAGCATACGATGGTAATACGAATGCGAATAGACGGCATACTTCGTGACATGGTTCCTCCTCCTCGCAAGATGCAGGCGGCGGTCGCGACAAGAATCAAAATTCTCTCGAAGATGGACATAGCCGAGCGGCGTCTTCCGCAGGACGGCCGTTTCCGCATTAAAGCTCCGGGCAGGGACATCGATGTTCGCGTTTCCGTGATACCGACTATTTACGGCGAAAAGGTCGTAATGCGTATCCTGGACTCTGCGGCGTTGAACCACAACCTTGACGAGCTTGGCTTCGAGCCTCAGTTCTTGAAGGAATACAAGGAGATGTTAGAGAGGCCGCACGGAATTATCATCGTAACCGGCCCGACAGGCTCCGGCAAAAGCACAACGCTTTATTCCTCGCTGAATTATATAAGAGACCCCCGCAAAAACATTACGACAGTCGAGGACCCGGTCGAGTACCGCCTTTCAGGCATAAACCAGATACAGGTCAAGCCGGAAATCAATCTCGACTTCGGCCTGTCTCTGCGAGCTATCCTCAGGCAGGACCCGGATATCATCTTCATCGGTGAAATCCGCGACAAGGAAACCATCGACATAGCAATAAAAGCCTCGCTCACAGGCCACCTCGTGCTTAGCACGTTCCACACGAACGATGCTCCAAGCGCAATCAGCAGAATGGTGTACATGGGCGTGGAGCCGTACCTTCTGGCTTCGACAGTCAACCTTATTATCGCGCAGCGTCTTGTAAGACGTATTTGCGAGAAATGCAAACAGCCTGTGAAACCGGGCGAAGAGCTTCTCAGAAGGCTGAATATCAGTCCTGAAGCCGGAAAAAACATGGTTTTTTATCAAGGCACAGGCTGCGGCGCCTGCGGCAACACTGGCTATTTCGGCAGACTGCCCATTTTCGAGTTTCTCGTAATTGACAGGGAAATACGCGAAGAATTAATTTCAGGCGCAAAAGAAGCGAAAATTCGTGCCATCGCACGAAAAAAAGGATACAATGGCCTTTTCGAAAGTGGTATAAACAGAATTATTGCCGGTTTGACAACCGCAGAGGAAGTACTTAGTACAACAGTTGTAGAAAAAGACTAATTAGGGGACAATAAGTGATAACATTCAAATATGTAGCTCGTAATCCTTCAGGTGAGATAATCGAAGGCTTGACCAGCGCAGCATCAGAGACTGATATTCTGAGCTGGCTTCGTGAGCAGGGGTGCACGCCTGTAACAGTCGAGGTAGTTACCATAGGAGCAAGGAAGAAGCTTCACGTGCCGTTCTTCCAGCGTGTTACCTCCGGTGAATTGGCGGCTGTCTTCTGGCAGATGACTACTATGATCGAAGGCGGTATCACAATGGTCGAAGCCATCGAAGCCATCGCGGAAGATATCGACAACGCCAGGCTCCAGAAAATACTCATGCAATTGCTCGAGCATGTCGAAAGGGGAGGCCAGATTTCCGAAGCAATGGCGGAATTCCCTGAAGTATTCAATAAGCTTGTCTGCGCACTTATTCTTGCTGGCGAGACGGGTGGCAATATCGCCGAGGCATTCAAAAGAGTTGCCGAGTATTATACCAGCCGCGACAGATTAGCAAGAAAAGTCAAAAAAGCTATCGCTTACCCTGCCTTCGTATTCGGTTTTGTAATATTGATTGTCATAATTATTATGACACTGATTATTCCCCGTTTTATAGAGATATTCGACCAGTTCGGAGCGGGCCAGCTTCCTGCCTTTACGCAGGCGTTTATGGGTGTTTATTATATCTTCTATAATCACTGGTACATTATTATCGGAGTTCTTATCGGAGCGATTTTCATTTTTTACTTCCTGCTTACGAAATCTGAGTCTTTCCAGGCGCTCTGGTCTCGATTCTCGCTTCGAATTCCATTATTCGGAAAACTTATAAATTACGCATTTGTAGCGTCTTTCTGCAAGACGTCATCGAACCTTCTTCGCGGCGGTGTGCCGGTATTAGAGGTATTCGAGATATTATCTGAAATGAACGCCAATCATGTAATACGAAATGCCCTGAATAGGACTCGCGAAAGCATAATCGCCGGAACGAGTATATTCCTGAGCATGGCGACAACGAAATTCTACCCGAATATGTTACTAAAGATGGTTCGTGCAGGCGAAGACTCCGGCGCTTTATGGAAGACCTTAGACAAGACCAGTGACTACTACGAAGACAAGGTCGATGCCCAGATTGCCACAATGACAAACCTCCTCGAGCCTTTCATGATTATTCTTGTTGGTGCGATAGTACTTGTAGTTGTTCTTGCCCTTTATCTGCCGATTTTCTCGATGTCCGATATTCAGAGCGGCTCGGCGGGAGGAGGAATATAATATAGTGAATAGTATTTAGTCGTTAGTCGTTAGAAATGTAGGATGGGCTTTAGCCCATGCTGTAAAAAAGTTCTTGAAAAAGTAAATATTAGACACTGATTGACACGGTTTTTTTAGACACGGATACCTATGGCATAAATTAACACAGATTAACACGGATTAAAAAGACTTGAATTATTATCTCTGTGAACTCTGTGTTCTCTGTGGTGAAAAACGGCAATATAGGCAAAATAGGCAAGATTTTGCTTGACAAAGATATGGTGTATAATTTATAATATGGAACTGCAAACTAATAAAATGAGAAAGTCAGCATATTTAAAAATTATACCACGAAGGAATAGAGAATAAATAATACAGGATACAGAATACAGTAGCACACCAGCTCTTAAAAAAGTAAATATTATTAGACACGGATTAGCAAAGATTAAAAAATCTGTGAAATCTGTGGAATCTGTGTCAG
>JAFGEF010000173.1 GCA_016931715.1 Sedimentisphaerales bacterium | reverse complement strand
ATTTTTATCACTATAAACCGGCTTTCCCCATCCTGATTGTGACTGGATACCATCTCTTGTGCCAGAAATAACTTTGGCTCCTTCTATAGGAATATTATTAATATCAACGACTTTACCTGTGAGAGTATTGAGGTATTGAACAACAACAATTTCAATGTTTTCATTGGATTTTTGTTTTGTAAGATCGATAGTTATTTTGCCATATTCGCCAATAGAAGGATTAAATTCTTCGTCAGGAAACCAGTTTGCGACATAGCATGTTTTGGGATAAAGGCCGTCAATAGTAAATGTCCCGTCTGTATCGGTCTGGATTTCCTCGGACCAGCAGAAATTAAGGTCATCACCATTTATCATTAAGCCTATCCTGAACTTGAAAGGCCAAACGGGCTGGTTTTTAGTGTTAATCACACGTCCTTTGTAATTATCCGCAGGCTCCAGATTAATAGCTGCTGTTGTCGAGCCGGCCTTTAAATGGACCATTTTGGCATGTTTCCTGTCTTCGGAAATGATAAAAAAATCGAAGTCCCTGTCTGTTGGCGCTACATGTAATTTAAAGACACCCGATTCACCTGTTTTAATTTCCGGTATATCACTGTGGAAAAATATTGAAGCATTATTAACCACCAGAGAAGATTCATCGAGCACTTTTGCTGTTAGTGTTTTAACTGGCCAGAGTTTTACCTTAAAGAGCAAATCCGTAATATCTTCCCTTATAGTATCGCGAAAAGGCACATACGAATCTTGTCTGTCTTGATCTATAAGATAAGTTCCATCTCGTGAAAAATCGTATCTGAAAGACCTTTCGCTATTTTTAGGAGCGGTAGTTCGGAAGTTTCCATTCTCGTCTGTTTTCAAATACTCGATAAGAGCACCGCTTGACTTCGAATAAGCGAGATAAAAATTTGGGACAGGCTCATTGGTATTATAATTAATAACTTTGCCTGAAAGTATGCAAGTCTCAGAAATAGTTGTATTACCGGCCTGACGGGCAGAAGTTTGTAGCATCATTCCTGTACCCGGTAAAACGATTATCAGAAAGACTATACAAAACACATTAGTTAATGTAACACGGTTTCTATTCATTTTATGTTCTCTCCAATTTCCGAAACCGAAAATCCTTCTGCCATAACAATATGCTCTTTATCAGTCAGAATCAGCCACGGCAAAGCTTTTACTCCCCAGTTGAATTTTATTTGCTCTTCGTTCTCTGTAATGATTCCTACTGGGAATGAAATATTATTTTCTTTAATCCAATTATCCAGTTCGTCTTGTTCAACCTTTGCTGCTTGAATTACAATAATTTCTATATCTTTTGATTTAAGTTCTTTTGCCTTTTTACTTAGTTCTAAGATGCAATTTCTTGAAGGTCTCTGCTCTATATCGAAAAAGCAAATTAGAACTATTTTGTCATTTATATCAGGCACAGGTGTGACTCCAAGGTCCTTGAGATCAGGAAGATTTTTGCCGAACAGTGAAAGAGACTGGAGTCCCAGAAAATCGCTTACCGATTTAGCATGGTTCTGTCTATTGACCCTCGCTTGTATAGCATTAGAGGCAACGTTCTGAAGCCTCCAGCTTGTCTGTTCAGCATAAAAGGGAGAACTGTCAACAATCTTATTCGCTTCCTTAAACACATCATGTTGCGGCTTATCGAGCAATTGCATCAAACGCTCTATTCCCTGGTCATAACCGGCGAGAAACCATGATGTAACGAAAGTTGAATGTTTAGCCGAGACCTCCTGAAAGACCAACGCTTCATGCAGCCTGAGAGCATTAATAATCGGTTCTTTGGAAGACAGTCTATCAAGATATTTCGATATGGCTGTCTTTGAATCGCTGGAAATCTCATTAGGATTTAATCCACGACGAATTGCGTACCCAATATATAATAACATTTCGGGTTGGTAAGACTGTATATGCATGTTAGGTATATCAAGGAGAATATCTGTCAGGGTATAGCTGTTCAATATTGTCTCCATCGCCCCTTGTTTATCGCCCTTATCAGCCAGCAATATCGCGCGGCATGCAAGCATGTAGGCCATGGACTTCAATGCCCTGATCTGGGAACTTGATATCTGCCATTGACCATTTGTCGGATCGAGCATGATTTCGCACAGGCCGCATTTGATTGCTTCCAACAATTCGTTTAGTTCGGGTGATTCCATTACAAATTTTGTGAGTTTCTCCATGTCATTGGCTGATATGTTCCCTTGCTCTCGTACAAATTGTTTTGCAAATTCGGCCAACGTCTCAATCTCATTGTTTTGCCACATCGTCATTGCTTTCTCAAGGATCCAATCGCGTGCTAATATAGAATCTTGAGGCAGTTTTGCGCGCGCATTTTCAACATCTTTGTGTCTAAGTTTCTGAAGTGTAAGGACTTCATCTATGATCTTCGATGTTTGATTACGTTGACGCCCGGTGGTTCGCAAAGATGTGACAACAAGGTATGCAACTACAATTGCCAGAAACACAAATATCCATAAGACAGCTTTTAATATTTTTGAGCGTATCATGATAAACTCCTTGTTTATGATACCGGGTTTTAGTCTTAAACTAACATTTCCAGCTTAAATTCTAAAAACGCAATTTTCTTTCATTTAATCAGTTTTATTTTCTCATCAAGCTCATTTATTGAAAAACCTTCGGCTATGACTTTGTGCTCTTTGTCTGTGAGAATCAACCAGGGCAGGGCATTTACGCCCCAGTTGAGACGTGTTCTTTCTTCATCGTTGGCAACCTTTCCGACAGAAAGAGAAATATTGTTTTCTTTTATCCATTGGTCGAGAGTTTCAGAATCAATTTTTGCCGCCTGAATCGTAATGGCAGTGACATCTTTGGATTCAAGCTCCTGTAACTTTTGATTCAATTGCATTATGCAGTTCCGCGAAGGTCTCTGCTCGTAGTCCCAGAAGCAGACCAATACACTTTTGCCCTGAATCGCTTCAGGTTTGAATTCATCAAGCAAATTGTTCATATCAGGTAAAGGCTTGCCTTTCAGCGAAACAGGCTGCGGCTGCACTGTGCGGCTGGAACCGGATTCCGAGATTACAATTTGTACATCTTTCGCTCCACTCAATGTTTGTATATAACCATATAAATGTGTTCCCTGCGTTTTATTTGCCTGAATCCTGATATTTCCTGCACAAACTTTCTCAAGTGTAAACCTGCCTTCGTTATCTGTTTTAGCTCGTTGATTTGGCTGGCCGGAACCGGAACTGTAAACTTCTGCATCTCCTGCAGGCTTGCCGTCAATATCAACAACGATACCGGAAACAGACATATTCGCAAGTTTCAGGATAATAGGCTCAAGTTCAAAAATCTCTCCCAGCTCTATACTTGTCTGAATGCTGGAAGAATCACGTCCATAACCATCTGCCTGGACACTAACTGAATACCTGACACCGCCCGGAAGCGCTTTTATTTGAAAATTTCCCTGCTCATCAACTGCCACCGGCTCATTATTACCGAAGCCTGTATCGGAAGTCCAGATAATCAATTGTATTTTGGGATTTGGAATTCCATTGTTGTTGGGATCTACAACTTTACCTGAAAGAGTGATACCTTTTGACAATTTAATTTCAAGATTTTCTTTTTTATCGTAAAGCTCATACGAAACGGCGAGATTATTTTCTTTGTCCCTTACAATTAGATATGGAACACCTTCATCGGAAAATCCGCTGTTTTGATCCGACATTACAAATTTGCCGCTGCTGTCTGTTTTTGTCTGACTTGCGGCAGGCGGATTCATATGAACAGTTGCTCCCGCAACCGGTTTATCATTTTCATCACGCACTATCCCTGTGATTTTCCCGGGAGATTCAAGTGAAAAATCCATGCGTTTTGTTTTACCATCCTCAATTACAACTAATTCTTCCGTCCGGATTTGTTTATAATCCTGTTTATAAATCTGAACTATTCGATATGTCCCAGGCGCCAGGTGAAACTGAGCGATACCGTCTTTGTTGGTTCTTGCATTTTCCGTCTTGCCGCCTTCCTGTGGCTGAATTAACACAGTTGCCTGCTCAATCGGCTTCTTGTCTTTTGCATCTTTGACAAGCACTTCCAGAAGCTCTCCTTTTCCCAGCTCGATTTTTACGCCGCTTGTCGTTTTCCCGACTTCTGTTGTTACTTCGACAGGTTTAGATACCCATTCGGATGCTTTATCGCCTAAAGCTACAGGTGTTAAATTAAATTTCATTGCGGGAAGTCCATTAATACTGAAAGTACCGTCTTGTCCTGAGATAACCGGCTTAAAACCGTACATAAACGAAATTTCCGAATCCTGCCCCAACACTATTCGTACTCCGCTGAGAGGTTTTCCTGTGTCTTTTTCAATTACTATTCCTTTGATTGACGCTTCAGGAGGCTGAACTATTTTTATATCGGTTTGACCTGCTGCAAAACTCAGTGTCTGGCTGCTTTGAAATTTCTGCATATCCATTGTACATGTGGCAGCTCGACCCGGCTTTTTTACTCGAAAATCAAATCTGGCATTTTCGGGAATATTATCAAAGGCGAATTTACCCTGCCCGTCTGTTTTCGTGGTCAATTTATCTGGCATCATCTCTGCTAACAAAAACTGCGGCTGGTCACCGGTTTTAATCATCAGGAAAGCGAGAGAAACATTTGCATCTGCAACAGGTTTATCCGATTCGTCAACAACTACGCCGCTAACCGCTGCGGCTGGATACAGTTTAATCTCGAAATTCTCACTGTTTCTCATTTCCCAGTTAGCCCAGCCAAGACCGAAACCTTCTTTCTGGACATAAATAATAACGACCTGTGTATTGGAAGAACCTTTTTCGGTTTCATATGCAAATTTACCCTCTTTATCTGTTTGACCTTCTTTATCAAGAGAGACCTGATATAAAACTTCTCCCGGCGAGACCAATATTTTATAAAAACCGATTTTTGCCGATTCGACAGGCTTACCTTCAATATTTACTACCTTGCCTGTACAGGTGACTATTTCAGAATTCGCGGCAAAACAACAATTGACAAAAAATACTAAAAATAAAATAGATACGAATGTGATTTTTCTTATGCACTTCATGTCTTATCTCCTATTTATTGAGCGTTTTTATTTTTTCATCCAACTGATCTATCGAGAATCCTTCATCGATAACAATATGTTCAGTATTTGTAAGAATCAGCCAGGGTAAAGCCTGAATTCCCCAATTTTTATGAGTTTGCTCTTCATCCTTCTTAATTATTTTTACAGGGAATGGAATGTTATATTCTTCGAACCACTTGTCGAGATATTCCTGTTCTATTTTTGAAGTGTGAATGGTAATAATTTCAATATCTTTAGACTTAAGTTCTTGTACCTTTTTACCAAGTTCAAGAATACAATTTCTCGACGGCCGCTGCTCTATATCGAAAAAGCAAAACAGGATATTCTTTTGTTTAAGCTGGCTATCCTTCAGGGGAATATCGATTTCATCTAATTGCGGCAGTGACTTACCAACCAGTCTGAGTGGAGGTGCTTCTTTAACTATAGGAGCACTTGCTGTATAAATCTTTGGTTCCGATTTTAGAATGATTTTCAAATCTTTTACGCCGCTCTCGGCAGTTATATTTATAACTATATATCCTTTCAATACTGCGATACGCAGAGGTCCCTTGCAAACATTCCGGATAATGAAATTACCTTCTGAATCAGTTTTTGTCTCGCGTTCAGGCTGTATCTCACTATGGCAGATAACTTGCACATTCTCAATACCATTGCCATTAGCATCTACAACCGTACCAGCTATGGACTGATTAGCTTCATAGAGAACCAGCGTATCTACATTTATTGAATCCTGATGTATAGATATTTCCCCCAAACTTTTAAACGCTACACCGTAGCCATCCAGGGTGGCTCGAATAAAATAGCGATGGCCGATTGGAAGTGCGTTGATACTGTATTTTCCATTCTCATCAACCTGGACTTTTGCTATTGGAGTATCACCCCTTCCTGTTTGAATTTCCGCTTCTACCCAGATGCCTGGGATTATTTTTTGATTAGGATCTACTATTTTTCCCGTTAAAGTCACTCCAGGGCTGACTTCTACTTCAACGTTCATATCCTTCGAATAATATTCCTCATTGCCTCCGATTCCTGAACGAAACTGTATTGAACCAGCAAGATTTTGTTTAACATGACGTGCTACAAAAAACAGTTGAATCGGTCTTGGAGCCAACCTTAATTCAAACTTACCAAGCGCATCGGTGACCATCTCAGGTGGACCTTCGGGCACTAATCGAACAGATGCTCCCTCTATTCCTTTGCCGGTTTTATCATGTACAAAGCCGGTAATATTTGGAGCTATATCGAGATAAATATCAATATGATTTACTTTGCCTTTCTCGGCAATCATTTGAATATCATTGTCATGAGGGGTGTACCCATTTTTAGAAACATTTGTCATCAAATAGTCCCCCGGAATACAATCTATCCTTGCTATGCCTTTTTCATCGGTTTCAACTACAACTGTTTCAACTGTATTGGTGTTAAGAAAGGAAACTTGTGCATCCTTGAGCGGCTGGTTATCAATTTCTTTAAAAACAGCCACTTCAAGAGTTCCGGTTTCAGAAGTCAATCCCTCTGACGTTACTAATAACGGGAGTATTACAGAGATGAATAATATATATGCTTTTTTAGCCATTTTTGAGACTCCAAAATAAATTACAAAACAATTGCTCTTACTTTAATATATAGACGTTAAAAGAGCGAATCCGTTACAAATATTTTAGCTAAAAACCAAAAAACTTGATTTTTTCGCTGAATTTTATAAAAAATAAGATAGTTTTTCTTTGAAGAGGTTAAATGTAACGAAAACCGCAAATTATTTCAGCGAATCGATTTTCTAATCCAATTCATTTACACCGAATCCTTCTTTGATAACGATATGCTCTGAATTAGTCAGAACCATCCATGGCAGTGACTTTATGCCCCAGTTGTAACGGACTTTCGATTCATTATCTCCGGCTGTTCCAATAGAAATAGTAATATTATTTTCCCTGAGCCAGTCATCGAGTGTTTTTTTATCAATTTTTGAAATATGAATCGCCGCTATTTCGATATTTTTTTCTTTCAGTTCGCCTGCCTTTTTGTTCAGTTCAAGAATACCGTTTCGCGATGGTCTCTGCTCGAAATCCCAGAAGCAGATTAAAATTGATTTTCCCTGTGTCGTTGAATAATCAGTTGTGATATTTTCAAAATCCGGCATGGGTTTTCCAATTAAAGACTGCCCGGCTACCGCTTCAGTTGTTATCGCAAGCTCGAATTCACCAAGCTCAAGAGTTTCGCCGCTTCTGCCTGAAGGCATTTCAGGAACGCTGATCTGATGTGTCAATAAAGCTATCTGCTCCCTGCTCGACATCTGAATTTGCGAATTCCGATCATACGCCTGAACAGAGAGTAAATACTCACCTGCGGGGACATCATCGATATGAAATGAGCCATCATTATTGATATTGAAGCTGATAAGAATGTAAGGATTATTTTTAGAGTTAATATTCAAGCCGCCTTCGATATATTGCCAGCCGGTTCTGTCTTTGATTTGCTCGGGTATAATAATTTTTCCGGTAACAGGCCTGCCTGTTCCGCCAATCTGGACATTTACTTTCTGCCCAGGTGCAGCATTTACGCCGACCGTATGTGTATTAAGTTGAAGAGCGCTTCCTTTGCGCAGCAACCTCGTTACTGAGCCTTCGCCGGAAAATACTCTGTCGAAAACAAAAACGCCCTTATCATCTGTCTGTGTCTGAAAATCAAAAACCACTCCTGCCAGCTCCGGCAAAGACTGAGGATTGTAAGCAATAGTCTCTTTTCCCCCGGGTTTATCACCAATCTTCAGAGTACCTTCAAGTTTTGCCCAGGCAGATAAGGTTATATTTTGCAGGGCTGCAAGTTCATCACTTTTTATAAAAGCATAACCCTGTTCGTGCAGAATTACTATTGAGTATTGTTCTGCTTTTGGGAAGAAACTGAATTTGCCTGCCGCATCGGTTTTAACGCTTAATTTATCATTCGAAGGTCTTGCACCTGCTTTGCCGTTCAGTATGCGAAGCTGGCGAGTTACTACCATTACTTCTGCATCTGCAAGAGGTTTGCCGTCCGGTAACAGAATTATACCTTCCGCGGGAACTATCTTTTTCAGCTTGAAATCCAAAACGACATTGCCTTCATTTCCGGAAATCGCTCGTGACACTTCAGGCTCGTATCCATCCGCCTCAACGCGAATGTAATATTCATTGCTTGGGTACGTAAATCTCATTTCGTAATCGTTTCTTTTTGTAATTTTCAAGCCTGACTTCCAGGAAATATCCTGGCCTGCACCGCCTTCGACTCCCGGATAAAAACGAAAATCGCTGACCGGCTCACCAGAATTGGCGTCAACAATTTTGCCATGAATTACCAACTCGGGCATTAAGGTTATAACATAATCCTTTTCGGAAGGTTTGATGCTGTAATTACGAATTATTATGTATCGCCTCTTATTGATATTTATCATTACTTCATCTGCCGGAGCATCGTTCCATACAAATCTGCCATTGGCATCTGTTGTGGTTTCCCACGTAAGCGAGCGGAATTCCCGCCATGTATCAGCGCTCAGTGTAACGTCAGGTATCGGCTTGTTATTCGGGTCTATTACCTGTCCTGTAATAGTATGGCCCGGCTCCAGGCGGAATACTATCGGTGACATCTGCCTGTCAACTAAGAACCGTATCGTGTCCGGGCTGTAACCTGCGGCCTGAACGGTCAGAAACATCTCGCCGGGCGTGACATTTTCAAAAGTATAGCGTCCTTCACTGTCTGTTTTCGTGCTGGGATAATATATACTTCTCCGGTCACCTCCCTGCGCGACTAATGCTCCTTCTATAGGCACACCATCTCTGTCGAGCACCTGGCCAGTAAGGTTCAATTGTTTTTGCATTATAATTATGTGGGACATTTCCTGAAGCATCTGTACCATAGGTGATGGCGCCTGTCCGCGAAAATTTTCAGTTCGATAGTCTGGATGTGTGAAGCGAATCGTAATTCTGTCCGGCTTTTCAGGGATAATATCACATACCCACAAGCCGTTGGCGTCTGTTTTTACCTCATAACCAGAAACCGCCGTCATGTCATTTCTGTCGGAACTTTGCAGCGAAACAGAGACTATTACGCCATTGATGGGATTGCCATGCGAATCCTGAACGATACCACCTATGTTTGTACCCTTATCGAGGTAAAGAGTATGCTGAACCGCTATTTTTTCAATTGCTTCTGAAGCAGAGAGCGATAACGTAATTGGAACATAACCATTTCTCACGGCTTCCAGCCTGAGCATCGCAATCGTCTTATCTTCAATTTGAAAAGTGCATTGTCCATTTTCGTCCGTTAATTTTTCCTCTCTTATGTCACCTCCGGCTTCCTGTATCACTCTGGCATTGACCCTGACTCCGGAAATCGGCTCATTTGATATTTTGTCAAGAATAGTTATTTCCAGGAATTTTTGCGGCGGAGCTTGTTTTTCAGCGATGTCCCAGGCAACTGAATTTGCTACCGATATTATCAGGCAAAGTGAAATTAGATATGGTTTTATTGTTCCTCTTACTGCTGCTTTCATTTTACAACCTCTATTTTTTCAATAAACCTCCAAATTCAGCACAATCCTATTATTATAACTTTACCTTATTTTGAGGCGAAAAAAAAGATTTTCAATGTAAAAATAATAATTTATGGTTATAGCAGTAAATTCGCTCTCGGTACCTTTATAAAAAAAGCTGTTGTCTTAAAATATTATCCTCTTCCCTAAATTCGAGATAATATCAAATTATTCCGGAAAATGAAGTTATTGTCCTGTAAGGTATGGTTTTGTCAGAGTCCAAGGAATACAATGGCCAGTCCGCAAAGCAAGATACTTGTTCCGGCTATTAAATGGGTAAAACGCTGCATTTTTTCCAAAGGAAGAAGGTTTATTCCTGCTCTTGAAATCATCACTGCCCCAAGCATAGTCGCAATAGTAGCCGTCCCAAAAACTATTGTAACTACCACCAAATCAATGGTACTGTTTTGAGCGGCCGGATACATCAGAATCGGAATCAATGGCTCACATGGACCAAATACAAAAATGACAAATAAAACCCAGGGTGTTACGCTGATGGTCTTGTCTCCATCATGAATATGGACGTGGCCATTTTCGTGCCTGTGCACGTGTTTGTGAACAAAATGTTCCACATGGGCATGGCTATGCTCATGCGGCCTATTCCTATAGGCTTGCCGTAATCCCCAGACCATATAAATTAATCCAAAAGCAATGAGAAGCCATGCGGCTATATTACCTCTGAAAGATTCTACATCAACAAGACCTTGAACCGCCCAGCCAAGCAATATACCTAAAAATCCAATAACGACAGAGCTTGCGATATGACCTATACCGCAAAGGAAAGTTATCATGGCTGTTTTCAAACCAGACCACTTTCGCGCCCACGACATCACGATAAAAGGCAAATAATGGTCGGGTCCGAACAGAGTATGGATGAAGCCGATGGAGGCGGCTGTAATTATAAGAGCACCCAATTCCTTTGACATATAAAACCCTTTATAAAACAAGGGTATCCTAACAAAACCCAGGTATAAAAACAACTAATTTCTGCAGCAAAACCAAACAATAACACTTAACGGTTATGTCAGTCATGCCGATCTGCGATATTTTTGTATATAGTGGTTAAGGCAAAAATCGCAACGCTTACGATGACAATACATGCTCCTGTAGGCAAATTCAGAAAATACGAGAATAGAAATCCCGCTAAAGCGCTAAGCATACCAAAAAAAGAGGATGTAATTATAACAGGAATGTAGCCGGTGCATACCTGATAGGCCGCTGCGGCCGGACATGTAATCAAACTGAATATCATCAAGCCGCCGATAAGCGGGAGATTCACAGCTAAAACTACGCCGCATAGAATTAAGAAAAGACAATAAACAAAGCTTTCATGAACTCCCGTTGCGGCGGCAATAGACCTGCTGAATAATAATATCTTCATTTCCTTATTGAAAAGTGTTACAAAAAGTATAAGGACAACAGCCATAACGGCAATAGTAATCGCTCTGGCTCGATCAACAAAAAGAATATTACCCCATAATAGATTAAGCATATCTGTTCGGCTGCCCTGATTGAATCCGATACCAAGAAAAGTAATACCAAGCATGAGACAGAATATTATCGCAAGCCCGACATTTTTATCGAGTCTCGTTTTGTCTTCTCTTATTGTCGCCAGGCTTACTGCTGAAATAACAGATGCCAGAACGCATCCCAAAGAAGTTGTAATGGGCCATAAAACAGGATTATTAAATGCCAGCAGGCCGCCATAGATAAATCCCGCCATGGACGCATGTGAAATACACGTACCTATAAAAGGCATGCGCATTCCGATTATAAACACACCCAGAAGCCCCGTGCTTGCCCCGGCTATTATACTGGCTAAAATAACAGGGTAAAAATATGAATCCAATTGCATAAGAATATTATTCATTTTATGGCCTTATTTATAGTATATTTGCGTCCGCCGAGACTTATTGTCTCGAACTGGCAGCCGTATGCCTGTTCGAATTGGTTCGATGTCAGGACTTTATCCATGTCGCCATCAGTGACAAGATTTCCTTTATGCAGCAGGACAGCACGTTTACAGCCGGTCGGAAGCAGATTTGTCTCGTGAGAAACCATCAAAATAGTAATCTTTGTCATAATGTGCAGTTTGTCAATAATTTCTGTTATTTGATATTTCCATTTAAAATCAAGATTCGAACATGGTTCATCAAGCATGAGAATTCCGGGATTCTGTGCCATCGCGCGTGCTATCAATGCTTTTTGCTGCTCACCGCCTGAAAGACTCCTGAAAGTCTGATTTCTATTATCAGCAAGTCCCAGCTTATTTATCCAGTCATCCACGATTTCGAAATCATCGTTATCAAGTCTTTGCAGAAGCGGCTTGATACTTGTTCTGCCCATCGCTACTACTTCACGCAGCGTGAAGGGCAGGTCAGGGTTATACTCCGCCTGCTGAGGAATATAGCCGATATGTTTTCTAAGATTGCTTTTACTCCATGCGGACAATTTCGTGAAATCTGTTCCGTCAAGTTTTATCGAGCCTGTATTTGGTTTTATCAGGCCGCAGCATAATCGCAGAAGCGTTGTTTTTCCTGCTCCGTTCGTACCGATGATGCCTGTAAAATCTCCAGAGCGGATTTGCAGGTTTTCGATATTTAGAATAACTCTGCCTGCACGCACTACGCGGATATTCGAGAGATGTAGGTTGCCTGCTATCATTTTCGGGCGGCCTCTATAATAGCGTTTACGTTCTGCTGCACTAATTTATCGAAACCTGTTGTGTCGTTAACGGACTGTGGGAAATTACTAAAAATAACCGTCCTTATTTTTAATCTGTCCGCAAGAGAATCAGCAAGATATGTCCCTTCCTGTTTATTCGCTATGACAAATTTAACATTATTTTCTTTCGCCCTGGCAAGACACTCGTTGATATTGGAAGCTGTCTCTGAATCACTGCCCGAAAACTCAGCAATTGTTTCCAGCCCGAGCCAGTCTGCAAATTTTGACTGGTGACCTGATGCAATGACTTTCACAGACTCAAGCCCTGAATCTTTAATTTTTATTTCAATGTCGCCGCTTAGCTTTTTCATTCGCTCGCTGATGATATTTAGTCTCTGCTCGAAGAAAGATTTTCTCTCCGGAAATTCCTCTGAAATCACATTATACACATGCCTGCATGTATCCAAATATACCTGCGGTATGCACATTCCCGGCTGGGATTTTATTAAAAAAGTTTTCAGACCTTTTCTTTTAAGCCCTGTTAAAGAGCCTTCGATTTTATCCTGAAAATCAAGCAGCAGCAGTATCTTACAGCGGCTGAGCTGTTTCACCTGCGAAGGAGAAATATCGAAATGACCCGGGCACATTCCGGGCGGAGCAAGACAAAACACTTCACTTTCATCGCCGCAAAGGTCTTTTACGGCACATTGCAGGTAGGAGTTTGTCACTGCAATTTCAGACTGGTTTTCCGGATAGTTTTTTTTTGAACAGCCGGATAGGAACAAACCTGCAAAAATTATCAGAACTAATATATAGGAAGAAATTGTTTTTGGCATTTTTTCAATTTTCAAATGAACCAATCTGGCGGCCATTTTTCAGTCGCATCCGTACAATTACGCCGCTGCCGGCTGCCGGGTCATACCATGTTTTTCTGGGAACAGGATATTTCTGTTCTTTCATTTCGGTTAAATCAAATTCTGGTCCCTGACTATAAAGAACCCAGCTTACAGGAGAATCCTGCAGATTGTAATAATTGTTCCCATCTTCTGCTTCATAGTTTGGAAAACCATCAGGAACCCATAGATATGATTCATTTTGCATTATGGTTGTCCTGTTATATATTAATGTCCCCACTGAGCGGTATTTATATGTATATCCGCGATTGAACCTGTCTTCTATACCTGCCGCCATAAAGCTATCCTGCGAGGGGGCAGGAAGATATTTGCCTTCAACCAATTCCAACGGAAGCTGATAAAAATGGTCACCTAAGCTGCAATCAACACGTGTCGGAGGATACTTTTCGTCGTTGTCGAAAGAATAGGCCTCAAGAGCGAGGCCTATCTCTCTCAATTCCGCATTCACTGCTACTACTTTTGCCTGAAGACGCGCTTTGCCCGCGACGGGCAGTAAAATCCCCATCAGCAAAGAAATAATTGCAATAACAACCAGCAACTCAATTAAAGTAAAAGCGCGTTTCAAATCAAAATCTTTCCCTGTTTATTCAATTTTTATTTAAGCCAATCCTCCAGCAGTTTGTAAACATCATCATGGTCAACGATGCCGTTCAAATCGAGATCACCCGGCTTATCTGCTCTGCGATGCTCAGTACTTGCCAAAACGGAACCATTTCCGTCATAATTCATCACGTACAAACGGTAGCCGGTGGTTTTGGCTGAACTTTCCTGGTCCAAGATTCCTATTACATCAAAAGGTCCAGTCAGGTTATTAGAGCCTGAGTAGATTCCCTTGCCGCGACCTAATTTAACCGGGAAAGTCTTAATCCCATCAGTAATTGTAATAGTCGCATTCGGAGCCCAATTTTGAACAGCAGCGGCTGGATCAGCAAAATTGACATCTTTGATTTTTATCAGCCTTGCCTGGTAATATTCACAGCCGAACAACCTTGATTGATCGAAAATAAAATTATCCGATTCGTCTTTCAAATCATCAAGCGTTACTATCTCCGGACGAGGCAATCCAACTCCTTTCTCAACCAGCTCGATTGTAAAATCATGGTCAGGATTGTTATTATGCTGCTCATTTATATTATTCTTCCCATTATATGAGAGAAAATAACCTGTAACCCTAATCCTGTCTCCTGGAGAAAATTTTGCAGCATTGAACCTATTGAGTTCTGCAATAAATTCCTGATTGGAATAACCACCCGTCATAACCCATGGCAGGTTGCCATAAAGCTGAGCCATATAAACCGCCGTACCGGCATGGTCATCGCCTTCGCCCTGAAAGAAAAACTGCCATTGAGCACCGAGATTGTAGGTTTGAGTAATGGAATCATCAGGCGCCGGGTCGAGCATCTCAGCAGGATTATGAAGCAGGATACCTTCGATAATCACCTTATTTGACACAGCGGCAGTATATGCCTGCTCTCCTGTTGAATTTACTGCCTGAAATTCCGAGTGCTTAACTTCAGCAACAACAGGCTCATCAGCCTGTACCATACTATTGATAACTAGGCATAATAAAGCCGCCAACATAACTGTTCTTTTCATTTTTTCAACCTCCAAAACAAGTTTCATAAAGCGCATAATAAATATAAAATAATAACACTGCGCATAAATTTATATATTTCGTGCTACTTTGTCAATAAAATAATTGACAAAATAAAGAAAAAATTATAAAAATAATGTTTTTCAGAATATAATTAAGTTTTGGAGACTATATGGCTTCGTCAGAAAATGTACTGATATTAGACCTGAACAGCAATCCTGAATATCAAAGTCTTTTAAAAGGAGAGCCTCAAACATGCGGCATGCGCTCCGGAAGGGTATATTTAGCACCGGGTAAAGAATGCGGCCAACATAGTACCAAAGCACATGAAGAATTATTGGTTTTTCTTGCAGGTAAAGGCGAGCTTGTTATTGCTGAAAAAGACAGATTAAAAGTTGGTGTCGGGAAAGTCTCATATATCCCTCCGCATACCGACCACAATGTCAAAAATACTGGTTCCGAGCCTCTTATTTATATATATTGCGTTGCTCCCGCAGGCAAAAATTCAGACAAATAATATATATAATTATAGGACTAATAATTCTACATCAGTCTATTATAAGATTTTCTGTATAATCATTCGTTTTATTTCCATTTCGAGATACATACAAGTATCTGTTTATAAGTATTTTACCAATATATCTGTTGCTAAATCCCATATTTATTCATTTTTATCGGAACAAGATTATTTAGACAGCAGAAGATGATTTTTGTATTAAATTAAGGAGTGAATTATTATGGACGATATAGAATTCACCTGTGTAAAAATATGTATTTCTGTAAACTCTAAGAAACTGAAAGATTTATTATGCCTTTAGATACAGGCAAAAAAAAACAGAATGATAACAAGCTGGAACAAAGCGAGAGTCTTTTGCTTGAAACAGCCGAAATTTCCGGTTCATGGATTTGGGAAATTGACCAGACAGGTTTATATACTTATTCAAGCCCTATTGTCGAAAAGTTACTGGGTTATAAGCCTGAAGAGATTGTCGGAAAGAAATACTTTTATGATTTCTTTAAACCAGAAATACGTGAAACTTACAAAAAAGCTTTATTTGAAATATTTCAGAGAAAAGGAGCCTTTAGAGGTCTGGTAATTCCGAATGTTCACAAAAATGGGGATATAGTTATTCTGGAAATAAATGGCGGTCTCTTATTTGATGACAAGAAAAACCTGACTGGATACAGAGGAGTAAACAGAAATATTACTGTACGACAGCAAAGAGACACTGCATCATGGGATATTCATGAGAGCTATAAAGCGCTTATGAATGACTCTATTCTGGGTATTACCGTAGTTGATACTAATTATAAAATAATTATGACAAACTCGACATTCTGCGAGTTGTTTAATAAATCTGCGGCAGAGTTTGCAGGTAAATATTGTTTCAAAGAATATGAAAAACGCGATGAAATATGCCCGCATTGTCCCGGCAGGCGGGCAATGGCTACCGGCGCTCCCGCCGAAGTCGAAACCCAGGCAGTGCGGGATGACGGCACTCGAATTCATGTCAGGAATCGCGCTATTCCATTTTTCTCCCATGATGGGCAGATAAACGGATTTATCGAGATGATCGAGAATATCGATGAGAAAAAAAGAGCACAAGAGGATTTATACAAGAGCGAAGAACGCTTTCGTATGGCAGCTAAATTAGCAAGCGACTTGATATGGGAGCTTGATATTAAAACCGATCATCTGGAATGGTATGGCGACATTGACGGCAGGCTGGGTTATAAGACAGGTGAATTTCCGAGAACCATTCAGGCATGGGAAAGCATACTTCACCCGGATGATTATGACAGGGTCGCAAATGAGCTGAAATTATTTTTGACAGAAGGAGAACCTTTTAATACTGAACACCGGATAAAAACCAAAAACGGAGATATTCTTTACTGGACAGCCCGAGGTACTATTATTTATGACAGCGAGGGAAAACCGGCAAGAGGAATCGGCGTGTGTTCGGATGTCACTAATCGCAGGAATTACGAACAACGCCAAAAAGAATTAATGGCGGAGCTTGAAAAAGTGAACGAAGAGTTGACAAGCTTTGCTTATATCGTATCACATGATTTAAAAGCGCCTCTTCGAGGCGTCAAAGTTCTGGCTGACTGGTTATGTGAAGATTATGCAGATAAGCTCGGACCAGAAGGTAAGAATCAAATGGAACTGCTTGTATCCCGCGTGGACAGGATGCATAACCTTATAGACGGGATACTTCAGTATTCGAGAATCGGGCGGATTGAAGATAATATAAGCGAAGTGGATACACAGCAAGTTGTAACAGATGTTATCGACGCTCTTTTACCTCCGGCAAATATCCGAATTACAGTTGAAAACAAGCTGCCTGTTATCATGTGCGAAAAAACCAGGATGTTTCAGATTTTCCAGAACCTTATCAGCAATGCCGTAAAATACATGGATAAAGAAGAAGGAATAATAAAATTAGATTGCGCCGAGGAAGAAGATTTCTGGAAATTCAGCGTTGAAGATAACGGCCCCGGCATAGAAGAAAAGTATTTTGATAAAATATTCCAGATGTTCCAGACCTTATCACCACGTGACCAATACGAAAGCACAGGTATTGGTCTTACAGTTGTGAAAAAAATTATCGAATTATACGGAGGAAAAATATGGATTGAATCAAAGGTCGGAAATGGAAGTATTTTTTTATTCACCATACCAAAACAAAAAAATACATATAGAGGGACAATAGATGAAGAACTGCAAACCAATTTTATTAGTTGAAGATGATGATGTCGATGCAATGACCGTCAGGCGGGCGTTCAAAGAGCTGAAAGTTACCAATCAGTTGATACGTTCGGTAAACGGCGAAGAAGCTTTGAAGTATTTAAAAGATCAAAGCAATGAAGCGCCCTGTGTAATTTTACTCGATTTGAATATGCCCAAAATGAACGGTATCGAATTTCTTGATTTTGTAAAATCAGATGAAACTCTAAAGTATATCCCGGCGATAGTCCTTACAACATCTAACGAAGAATGTGATATCAGCGGGTCTTTTAAACACAGCGCTGCCGGTTATATAGTAAAACCCGTCGAATATAAAAAGTTTGTCGAGGCGATTATGACTATTAACCTGTACTGGACACTAAGTGAATTGCCCGCTCGGGAGACGGGAGTAACAAATGCTAAATACGAAACCAGTTCTATTAGTTGAAGATGATGATGTTGATGCCCTGACGGTACAAAGGTCTCTGCGTGACCTGGGGGCAAAAGTACAGCTTGTTCGTTCCACCAACGGGGAGGAAGCGCTGGAATATTTAAGGAATATGAACAATCCGATACCATGCATTATCCTGCTCGATTTAAATATGCCCAAGATGAATGGTATCGAATTTCTAAAAATCACCGGCGATGACGAAAGGCTCAAAAATATTCCCGTTGTAGTTTTTACAACAACCAGAGAAGACTGTGATGTTATAGAAAGTTTAAAACTTAGTATTACCGGCTGCATATTTAAATCCTTCGATTATCAGCAATTTCTGGATTCGATGAAAGCTTTGCAAAGTTACTGGACAATGAGCATGCTGCCGGAAACCGTATAATCTGCATAAATAAAAAACCCCTGCACAGGTAGGATCGAGATTATTCCTGTCACTTTTTATATATGTTTGAAATACTCGTCTTCTGCCTTATACAGGGGCTAAATGCTTTTTATTTCTTTATTAACTTGTTAACTTCAATCTATTAATTACCTTCGGCTGTTTATATTCTTTGACTTTAACTTTTATAAAGGCCGAATGTTCAGCATAATTAACATGCTTAAATACAGGCTGCTGAAGGGCTGATTTATTTCTTTCTTATATTTTTCCGGTTTCCCATAATCACATTTTAATATTTTCCATATTTACCCCCATATGTTTTGGTTCACCCCGCTTAAACCCGATAACCATATATTGCTCTACAGAAAATATTTCAACTAATTTTGAAAAATATTCTGAAAATTAATAAAAATTTTTCCTTGTTCTTAAAAGCTCTTTTTAATATCCTTTATTAAATACAGCAAATCGAATTATTTTAGGAGATTATACAGATGGTTAAATATAAGCATGACAGGCGCAGTTTTATAAAGTTGGCAGGAATAGCGGCAACAGCATCTCTTGCCAAAAAAAGCGATGGTTTAAGCCAGGCAGTTTTCGGCTCACAGCTTCAGGCAAATGAGATAAAGTTTAATTTGGGTCTTGCTTCATATACATTGAGAGAGTTCAGGCTTGATCAGGTTCTGGAAATTTCGAAAAAGCTCGATTTAAAATACTTATGCTTCAAGGATTTCCATCTTGCGCTCAACAGCACTCCTGAGCAGATAAAAGAAGCTGCACAGAAAGTAAAAGATTCCGGTTTTGAGCTTTACGCCTGCGGAGTCGTTTACATGACTGATGAAAACCAGGTCAATCAGGCATTTGATTACGCAAAAGCGGCGGGCATGAAAGTTATAGTAGGTTCGCCGAATCATAACTTGCTGCCGCTCGTGGATAAAAAGGTGCAGGAATACGACATTAAAGTTGCGATTCACAACCATGGTCCGGGTGATAAAAATTACCCAACAGCAGAAAGTGTGTATGAGCTTGTTAAAGATTTGGATAAACGAATCGGGCTTTGTCTCGATATAGGTCATATGAAAAGGCTGGGACTGGAACCATCGGATTCTGCTGAGAAATACAAAGACCGCCTGCTTGATGTGCATATCAAAGATGTCACTTCTGCGGATGCAAGAGGCAGTGCTATTCAAATCGGGCATGGCGTAATTGATATCCCGAAATTTCTAAGAACGCTTATGAAAATTAATTACTCGAATATTGTCTCTTTCGAATATGAAAAGGACCCTGCTGATCCGATTGCCGGTCTGGCTGAATCGATAGGTTATGTCAGAGGTGTGTTAGCAGGCATTCGAACAGAAGGATAAACTTATCCACCGTATAGTATATGGTAAGGCGGATTCAACTCACAAGTGAAACTGAGTTGAATTCGTTCTTTTAAGCGAGGTTATTCCTCGGGATTTATGTATTATTGTTTTCGTTCGAATCAGTTCTGAATGGTCTTCTATTGCCTCTTCGCTGATCGTTATCGTATCTTCTCTGTGCGAATTCCTCGAATTTTCCGAAAATCATTTTTCCAGCAGAAGTTTGCAGCGAGCTTGTAACGCTGATAACCAGGTCTTTACCAATTTTATTGCGTGCGTCTTCGACTACAATCATCGTGCCGTCGTCGAGATAACCGATACCCTGCTCAGCTTCCTCGCCTGCTTTTATAATCTTTACTTCCATAGTCTCGCCGGGCAGCACAACGACTTTCAGAGAATTAGCCAGGTCATTGATATTGACAACGTCAACATCACGCACCTGGGCGACTTTGCTGAGGTTGTAGTCTGTCGTGGCAACTCTTCCGTTAGTAGCTTTTGCAAACATCATCAATTTCTGATCGACGCCTTTGACTTCTTCAACTTCGGGAATAATTGAATCGTTAATTCCAATTTCTATTACCGGGTCCGACTGCATTTTATTCAGCACATCGAGTCCTCTTCTGCCGCGATTTCTTTTTAGCTTCTGCGAGGAATCTGCTATCAACTGGAGCTCATTCAGTACAAAACGAGGAACAACCAAAGGAGCATCAAATAGTTTACTGTGGCATAAATCCATGATTCGGCCGTCAATAATTGCTGAAGTATCCAGAATCAGGGGTCTTGCGCCCTTGGTTTGTTTGTCGAATTCCACGTAAGGAATCACGAATCGTACATCGTCTTTTGTCTGCATTACAAAACTGATGACCAGATAGCATATACAAATTCCTAAAGTCCATTTGATAGCAGTAACGGCTGGTGATGTTATTGGTACACGATAAGTTTCGACCATCATGTCCACAATATTTGTTAATCCCCAGCTAATCAGGATGCCGACCAGCAGACCGAAAAATACTCCCGCCAAAGCGCCCAGTTTATTTTTGGGGGTCAGAATATCTAAAAGAAAAACAAAAATCACTATTCCTATGCTGCTCCAGGTTACATAAAGTAAATTATTATCCAACACTTCATCCGACGGTTCGTTATTTTCATCAAGCTGCATTATTTCTGAACTAATATTAACAAAGATAACCGCTACAATAACAACAAGAAAAATAGCTCTAAAAATCCATAATAGCTTCATGATGATAATACCTCCAAGTTATGAAATTGTATCTTTTTATAATAACATTTTGATTATACCTTGAATTATGATTTTTTACAATAATCATATTTTTCACGGTTTTCTTTCACAAAACCCTATTTACTTTTAAAAACCTTGACATTTTGAACTCATAAAAAGTACAATCGTATAGTAATTAAAAACAATTATTATGAATTATTTTTTAAATGTGGTTTACAAAAGCCAAAATATGGGAGGCCAAAATGTTACTTACAAGCAGCGGAAAGAGCAAAAAGCAGCTTTCTATTATTGCTGTTTCAACAATTCTTATACTTCTTACTTATACGACTGTATCATTTTCTAACGATCAGGACAGTATAAACGCGGTACGACAGATGGGTAAAGCTTTTTCTTCCATAGCCCAAAAGACTTCGCCTGCTGTTGTAGGTATAAAAACTGAAAGAGTTCTCACACGGGAAAATCTGCAATCACGATTTGGCAACGAATTTTATGAGTATTTTTTCCGCGGACCTCAGCGTCGCCCGCGAGGTCAACAGCAGCAGCCTAACAGAGAGCCAGAGCTGCCTACAAGTGAGACACAGGGTTCAGGTTTTATTATCAGCTCAGATGGTTATATTTTAACAAATAATCATATGGTTGAAAGTACCAGTAAAATAAACATAGAGCTTACAAATGGACAGACATTTGTCGCTAATGTAGTCGGATCGGACCCGGATTCCGATATTGCCGTAATAAAAATTGATGCAAATAACCTGCCTTATCTCGAATTCGCTGACTCTGATACTCTTGAAGTTGGCGAATGGGTTCTCGCAATCGGCAATCCTCTGGGCCTGGCTCATACGGTAACCGCCGGTATTGTCAGCGCTACGGGAAGAACAGGATTTGAATTAAATACACTTGAAAATTATATTCAAACTGATGCCGCTATAAATTTCGGCAATTCGGGAGGTCCTCTTATTAATCTTGATGGTAAAGTAGTAGGCATCAATACTGCAATTGCCGGCTCTTCAGGTAATATCGGAATCGGATTTGCAATCCCAATCAATATGGCAAAATACTCATATAAGGAAATTCTTGCAAGCGGCACAGTCGAGCGAGGACTGCTCGGTATCAGAGGGCTCCAAACGCTTACTCCTGACAGCGCTCCGATTTACGGACTGGATAAAAATGCAAAAGGTGTAACATTTTCAGAAGTAATTAAAAACTCAGCAGCCGACAAAGCAGGTCTTACACATAAGGATGTAATTATCGAGATTGATGGAAAACCTGTCGAAACTTTTCTTGATTTACAGACCAGGATTTCAATGCTGAAACCTGATACAAAAGTTACACTAACAATATGGAGAGACAACAAGCGGGATAAACTGGATGTTGCGCTTGGAAAACGTTCCGAAGCAGAACAACTGCAATCCCGGGCACAAATCGAAAGTGTAGAAAATATCCTCGGATTCAAATTCGAGGATGTTAACGAAACTACAGCCCAAAAGTATGGTTATGAAGGCCAGACAGGCGTAGTTGTTATTGAAATCGATTCCAACTCAGAGGCAAGAAAAAGCGGCATTGTTGAAGGCACTCTCATTAAGGAAGTCAATCATCAAACAGTCAGAAATACAAAAGAGTTCATTCAGGCAGTAGAAAATGCACGCGGTAATGAGACGGGTAATATTTTATTATGGGGAAATATTAAAGGAACCGATTACAACTTTTTAATAAAGCTGCCCTGAAAACATTAATAACTGAACTTGCGTGTAACCGGCGAATGATTATTTTTTTCGGGCTTGTTTAAATGCCTGCAAGGCGGCAGGAAAAGGCTCTAAAGCTCTCTCGAACAGGCCAAGACTGTATGCTATAACAAGGCCGTAATTGGTTATAGGCACATTGGCTTTTCGGCATTTTAAAAGCCTTGAAAGCATTGCCCTGCGATTCCACATGCATGCACCGCAGTTTATTATAAGTTTATAAGTGCTTATATCATCCGGTAAATCATGTCCCTGCACAAAATCGATATTCAGCTTGCCGCCGACATACTGCGTGAGCCAGCGGGGAATTTTAACTCGCCCGATATCATCGGCAATCGGATGATGTGAACATGCTTCTGCTATGAGTATTTTATCACCCGGCTTGAGCTCTTCGACCATCATTGCCCCAAGAGTCTGAATAATAAGATCACCCTTGAAACGCGAATATAAAATGGAAAAGCTTGTCATCATAATATCCGGCGGTGTATCAGCGGCGACTTTAAGAAAAGCCTGTGAATCCGTGACTACCAATCGCGGTTTTTTCTTCAGAGATTCAAGTGCGGTTTTCAACTCGCGATCTTTTACTACGATACAAAATGAGTCGCTGTCGAGCAGGTCGCGAATAGTCTGAACCTGCGGCAATATCAGGCGTCCTTTCGGGGCTTCTTTATCTATAGGTACTACCAGAACGGCAAGATTCCCGGGCCCGACAATGTCACCTGCGATAGCTGGATTCTCGATAAAATCCGCCGGTGCATTATCGAGCAGCGCCTGGCGAAATTCCGGCATACCCTCTGACTTTGACGCAGCAGTAAAAACAACAGTGACATTCTGCTTTTTCAGGCTTGCGACTGTTTCTGTATCAGGCTTATTGACATCGGTTTTATTAAAAACAATCAGCGAAGGTATTTTTCTTTCCTGAAATTCTTTCAAGATTTGTATTTCATACTGTCCCCATAAGCCATCGGTGATTAAAACTCCCAAATCTGTTCTGTCAAAAACATTTTTTGTTTTCTGCATTCTCAACTGACCCAATATTCCTGCATCATCAATACCTGCTGTATCGATGAATAGAACAGGTCCCAGCGGCAGAAGCTCCATCGGTTTTTCGACCGGGTCAGTTGTTGTTCCGGCAATATCTGAAACAATTGAGACCTGCTGACGCGTAATCGCATTGAGCAAACTGCTTTTGCCGACATTTCGCCTGCCGAACAATCCGATATGAAGTCTGAAACTTTTTGGAGTAACTTCTCCCATATTATTTTTTCTTTCTGAACCCAAGCTGGTTTACAGATTCAGGCGATATAAGCAAATCGAATTCTTCGATACTCATTAAGTTATGCTCAATAACCAGACTGCGGATGGTCTTGTTTTCTTTTTGTGACCGGGTTGCTAATTCTGAAGCTTTTTCATACCCTATAACAGCAGCCAGTGCAGTAACAGAGGCAGTTGAGTTTTCCACGAAACTGCCGCATCGCTGCCGGTCTGCCTCGATTCCTTTAACACACAAGCGATATAAAATATCGCAACTTGCGGCCAGCATCTTTATATTATCAAGCAAGCAAGCGGCTATTAAAGGCAAAAACGCATTTAACTCGAAATTTCCGCTCGCGGCAGCCTGGGCAATTACCTGGTCATTACCCATACAAAGCATTGCCGCCTGCGTCACTGCTTCGGGAATAACCGGATTGATTTTACCCGGCATGATAGAAGAGCCGGCCTGGCGAGCAGGCAAAATAACCTCACCAAATCCCGCTTTCGGTCCTGATGACATCAGACGAAGGTCGGTACATATTTTTATGAGTGCAGCCGCAAGAGCTTTTAAAATGCCGGACACTTCGACAAATACATCTGCATTTTGAGTATTCTCCAGCAGATTTTCTGCTCTGGCAAAACCAATACCTGTATTGTTTCGCAATGTTTCCGTTACTCTGAAAATGTATTCTTTTGATGCGCCTAAACCTGTTCCAACCGCTGTTCCGCCGAGATTTATCACTCGCAGTCTTTCGCCGCACTTATATATACGCCATCGGTCCCGGCTCAAAGCTTCCGCATAGGCTCCCATTTCTCTGCCAAGCGTAACCAGAACGGCATCCTGCATTTCAGTCCTGCCGATTTTAACTACATCTGCAAATTCCTTTTCTTTAGACTGAAAAGATTCCTGTAAATTTACGACATTCTGCTCAAGAACATTAAGAAGACGAATCGCAGCCAGTTTCAAAGCTGTAGGATATGTGTCATTTGTTGACTGATACAGGTTTATATCACCCAGTGGTGAAACACGAGCGTAATTACCATGTTCGAGTGACATGATTTCCAGGGCGCGGTTTGCTATAACTTCGTTGACGTTCATGTTCGTGCTTGTGCCGGCGCCGCCCTGGAGCAGATCCACGTGAACATGCTCATTTAACTTGCCGCAGGCCATTTCCTGACATGCCTGTATCATCGCTTCAACTTTTTTTTCTTCATCAGCCCAGTGACCTAAATCATGCAGTGTCTGAATGCAGGCAAGCTTGACATCAGCGTAGGCAGTGATAAGCTCGGTATGAACTACTCGTCCGGTTATTGGAAAATTTTCTATTGCGCGACAGGTATGAATTCCAAACAATTTCTCTTTGGCAATTTCAACATAACCAAGAAAATCCTGTTCTGTTCGGCAATTATTACTCATCATTACTCAATATATTTTCTTCAACTGTTTTCAGGAGAACATCGGGTCTGACTGGTTTTTCAAGAATGCCTTTAACCGGCAGCCATGTTTCATCAGGCTCGAAACCAAAGGGCAGTTTCATTTCTTTCCTGACACCGGTTATCATAATGATGGGAACATTTTTTAGTTTCTTGTCCTTGCTCAGCTCTCTTGCCACGTCAAAACCCTCTGATTTTGTGGTCATCATAACATCGAGCAGGATAATATCCGGTTTTCTCTCCCTGGCTTTGGCAATGCCGACTTTCCCGTTTGGAGCCGAATCCACATCATAACCTTTGGCATCCAGAACGTTCGTCATTGCTTCTACGAATTCGCTGTCATCATCAATTACAAGAACTTTTTTAGACATATTAGCCATATCGGCAACTCCTTTACAAAATTATTTAGTTATTTTTATAGTTTGCACTCATAGCGATTACGCTATTTTGAGTTTTATGTTTAATTAAATCGCCTCTTGAATAGTTAATCGTGCGATTTATAGACTCAGCCATACTTTCTATATACTCTATTCGTTCATCACTTTGTTCAAAGACGCATCTTTTACCGGGATATATCTCATATAATTTCCTGTAAGGCAGCGGTGTAAAATTAGGCATAAGAACATTTGCGCCCGCTTTAAGTGCAAGAATCCTATTATCATTCTTCCCGATACTGCCGATAGCAGTCGTTGCGGGCATATTTGCATCTTTTGTTACTATTCTTGTAATTGCTATTACCTTCAGCGCCAGTTTCAGGTTACCAAGAGGTTCATTCTTCAGCGGCGTAGATGCATGCGGTATGAACAAGCCGATACCAATCATTTCAAAATTTTCCTTTTTGAAAAAGATTATATCTTCAGCCAAAGACTTTATCGTCTGGCCTTTAAGTCCGACAAGACAGCCTGAACCATTCTGGTAATCGAGTTTTTTAAGATTTCTCGAACATTTCAGCCTGTTTTCAAAACTCCTCTGAGAATGAAGCGATTGGTAAAGCTCTCTGTCAGTTGTTTCAATTTTTAGCAAATATCTGTCGACTCCGGCCTGTCTCCAGAGTTTATAATCTTCATAGCTTCGCTCTCCGACAGATAATGTAACAGCAATATCAAAATTCGTTTTGATTTGCTCAATCAGCTTTTTCAGCCAAAAGGCATCAAGATCATCATCCTCGCCGGATTGCAGAACAACAGTTTTAATTTTTGCATCTGCAATTTCTTTCACGGCGCTCATTATCTGATCATCAGTCAGCCTGTATCTCTGAAGCTGTTTATTATTCTTATTCAAGCCGCAGTAAAAACAGGTATTCCGGCAATAATTTGAGAATTCAACCAGGCCTCGTAAAAGTATTTCGTCACCGACAAATTCTTTTCTTACCATATCGGCGCAATCAAAAAGCACTGTTATTTCCCGGTCATGTTCCAGTGAAAGCAGGTATTCGATATCTGCACAATCCGGCAGGTCGGCAGAAAATACTCTATCGATAACAGTATGTAACATCTTAATATTCATTTTACTGAATTAGAAGTATATGTCTCTTTTGCCGGTCTTCGTTTGTTGATAAAAATTCATAAGCTGCGGGTACATGGAAGGCAGCTTTTCCTTAACTTCTGCAATCTCTTTTTCGATAACTTTCTCACCGACTTGTTTTGTTTGCTCGCTTGCAAAATCATCGAGCCATTCCCTGAACGTGATAATCGCATTGAGTTTACAGAAATGCCCTTCGCATCCGGTTCTAAGCAGGTCCATAATTTTTTTTCCTGTTCTGCCGCATCTATAACCGGCTGTGCAAAACGATGTAATGTAACCTGATTCCGCCAGTTCCCTGACAACGGCATCGAGGCTTCTTATGTCACCAAGTATAAACTGCTGTTTATCGCCCTGCTGTTCTTCAGTCGCGTCTGCATAAGCACCTATGCCGATTCTGGATGAAGCATCTGTCTGGGTACAGCCCAAAGAAAGCATCTGTCTTCTCATTTCTGCATTTTCCCGTGCAGTTAATATCATTCCCGTATAAGGTACGGCAAGACGTATCGCTGTAACAAGTCTCCTGAAAGCACGATCACTTACAGGATGTCTGGTATTCTGCGTGTAAGGTGTATTATCAGCAGGTTCCATTCGTGGAAAAGATATTGTATGCGGACCTATCCCGAATTTGTCCTCAAGCTCGACTGCATGTTGCAGCAAAGCCATCACTTCGAACTTCCAGTCGTACAAGCCGAACAAAACCCCGATTCCAACATCGTCGCAGCCGGCTTCCATCGCCCTGTGCATACAATACAATCGCCACAGATAATTACCTTTGACCGTATTTTGCGGATGAAGCGCTTCATAGGTATCCCGGTGATATGTTTCCTGGAAAACCTGAAAAGTTCCTATTCCGATTTGATGAAGAAGTTTTAATTCCTCAACAGACATCGGAGCTGCGTTTATATTGCATCTCCTTATCTGACCTGTGCCGTGTTTTGTTTTTACCTGCACATTGGCAATGGTCTGAATAGAGGATGCAATATAATTAACGTCACTTTTCGGATGTTCGCCATAGACAACAATCAAACGTTTATGACCAATTTGCCCGGCAAGAACCTGGACTTCTCTTTCAATCTCATCCGGATTAAGTGCTCGTCTTTTAGAATTAGTATTGCTCCTTCTGAAGCCGCAGTATAAACAGTCATTTACACAGTAATTGCTCAAGTACAAAGGAGCGAAAGTAACTATTCGATTATCGTAAACTCTTCGTTTTACCTCGGCTGCCGTCTGTTCCATTTCCGCAATCAGGTCTTCATTTTCCACGTTGAGCAGGCAAGCCGTTTCCGAAAGGCTCAGAGTTTCGATAGTAAGGGATTTTTGCAGAATTTCTCTTACTCTTGACTCTTCGGGCGCATTGTTCTTTTTAAGAGCATCTTCTATCCTGTCTGCATCTATAAAACAGCGACCGTTGTTGAGATATTTCGAAATCTCCTGTGGAATTATCCTTCTTTTCGACCAGGATTTTTCCTTGTTCGATTCTATTGTATGTGTAGTATTCATAAAAATTCACACGACTTATGTTCTGGCAGTATATTTAGTATGCAGCAGTTTGTGCGATTTATGACTGAGAGGTTCGCCGAGAAATTCCTTGTATATTTGTTTAATTTCCGGATTCTCGTGGGATTTGCGAATCTTTTTGCCTTCATCTTCTTTATAGATAGCCTGGATTCTCTTGAGTCTTATACTGTTGTCTGTAAATCTGGGTTGTCCGCCGCCGCTGATGCATCCGCCGGGGCAGGACATGACTTCTATAAAGTGAAATACTTCGCCGTTCTTGACTGCTTCGATTATCTTACGCGCATTGCTTAAAGTATGAACTACGGCAACTTTAAGTTCCACACCTTCAAGGAATGACCATTCCTTAAGAGTTCCTGTTATCTTCAATGATGCTTTTTTAACACCATCAAGTCCCATTATAGGCTCCACGTGAAGTCCATCAAGCGGGAGTTCTTTTCCTGTGACAATTTCATAAGCAGTACGAATAGCGGCTTCCATAACACCGCCGGTATTTGCAAAAATATCTGCGGCGCCGGAAGACATACCAAGCGGGGAATCCATCTTGCCGTCAGGCAAAGATTTAAAATCCATACCCGCCTGCATTATCATTCTTCCGAGTTCACGAGTTGTCAGGACATAATCAACATCTCTCAGACCGCTATCATTCATTTCCCATCGCTGGTTCTCGAATTTTTTGGCTGTGCATGGCATTATGGATACAACTACCATGTCTTCTACCTTTTTACCTATCTTTTTAGCATAATAAGTTTTTGCGACAGAGCCGAACATCTGCTGCGGTGACTTACAGCTTGAGATATTGTCGAGCATATCAGAATAAAAATGCTCTGCAAATTTTATCCACGCCGGGCAGCAGCTTGTAAATTGCGGCAAAGCAACTTTCTGTTTATCGACAAGAGCTTTTTTCAGTCTCATCAGCAATTCAGTTCCTTCTTCCATAATGGTCAGGTCGGCAGTGAAATTGGTATCGAACACCGCATCGAAGCCGAGCTGTCGCAAAGCTGTTACCATTTTACCGGTAACAAGCGTTCCCGGTTCGTATCCGAAACATTCACCAAGAGCCGCTCTGATAGCCGGTGCAGTCTGGACGACTACGAATTTTTCAGGATTATCAATAGCTGCCCATACTTCGTCTATATCATTCTTTTCTGTGATTGCGCCGACCGGACATATTGCGGCACATTGACCGCACTGGACACATACTACCGAATCAAGGTCGCGTGAAAAAGCAGGGCCTATCGTAGTATCGAATCCGCGACCCTGCGGGAAAAGAGAACCTACGCTTTGAACTTCATTGCAGACTGTTACGCATCTGCGGCATTTAATGCACTTTCCGCTGTCTCTGGTAAGAGCGGGAGTCGAATTATCAATTGTCTTCTGTGTCTTTTCGCCCTGGTAACTGATAGTATTGATACCAAGCTCTCTGGCAAGTTCCTGCAATTCACAGTCATTATTTCGATCGCAGGTTTTGCAGTCGCCGTCATGTTCCGAAAGCAGGAGTTCGACTACATTTCGCCTGGCCTCGCGTACACGTTTTGTATTTGTAAATATTTTCATGTTGTCAGCGGCTGGAGTACAGCAGGAAGCTACAAGCGTTTTCGCACCTTCTACCTGAACAACACAGACACGGCATGCACCCTGCGGTGTTTTGCCTTCTACAAAACAGAGGGTCGGTATTTTAATTCCGGCTTTTTGGGCAGCCGAAAGAATTGTTGTGCCTTCCTCTACTTCAACTTTTATATTGTTTATATAAACTGAAATCATATTTCATTAGCTCCTTTCAGCCGTTTCAGTTGCTATTGTTTTACCGTAATCGCATCGCAGACATCTTTGTGCCTGTCGTATCGCCTCAGCTTCCACCCAGGGATATTCGATTTCGTTGAAATTATCCTTACGTCTTTCGACAGAGATCAGCGGCATATTAACACGAGGATATGTTACAGGATCTGCATTGACATCGAAATGAGTATTTACCATCTTGTGAACTCGCCAGAATGCGTGGTTCTCACCTGTCAGGTACTCATCTATTCCGACAGCGGCATGTTCACCGCCTGCTACCGCGTGTATAACAGACATAGCGCCCGTTGCGGCATCGCCGCCGCAGAACAGCCAGGGCATAGTCGTCCGCCCGGTAATTGGATCGGACATTATCTTGTATCCGCTTACCGGCTGAAGCTCATCATGTGTGAAAAGTTCAGATGAATTTAATGTTTGACCTATGGCGAAAATTACCTGGTCTGCTTCAATTGCAAAGGGTTGACCGGCTTTTTCAGGTCTGCGTCTTCCGGTCTTATCGAACTTGCCGGGCTTCATCGCATGACATTTCACGCCGGTAACTTTTCCGTCAGTTGTAATAATTTCATCAGGATTGGTGAGGGCTTTGATAGTAATACCTTCGTTCAGGGCTTCTCCTATCTCTTCGAGAAATGCCGGCATGTCTTCTATTGCCCTTCTGTACACGATAGTGACATTTTTCGAGCCGAGTCTTACGGCTGTACGGGCGGCATCAACAGCGGCATTTCCACCGCCGATAATCACAACTTTATGGCCTACCGGAGTGGAACCCTTGAAATTATAATTCTTCAGGAAACTGATAGCATCAGTGACATTTTCAGCATCAGCGCCTGGAATATCCATCTTGACACCTTCAGGTGAACCGACCGAAACAAATATTGCCTCGTAGCCGTCTTTGCGAAGACTGCTTAGCGTAAAATCCTTGCCAAGTCTTTTGCCTGTCTCTATATCAACACCCATATTTTGTATCATTCTTATCTCTCTTGCCACGATTTCTCTCGGCAAACGATAGGATGGAATGGTTTGAACGAGCATACCGCCAGGTCTGCGTTCGGCTTCAAATACTTTCGGGCGATAACCAAGACGTGCCAGGAAGTACGCACATGACAAACCTGCGGGACCGGCGCCTACGATGGCAACTTTACGTTTTGCATTTTCTGCGTTCTCCCTGACTTCCGGCAGTTGGAACGTAATTTCCTGGTCAGCCATGAAGCGTTTTATGCCGCGAACAGAGACCGGGCTATCCAGTTTGGCGCGCCTGCATTTGCTTTCACATACGTGGAAACATACTCTTCCGCATATCGAAGCAAATGGATTGCGGTTTCTGTGAAGCTGCAAAGCTTCAGCATATCTTTTCTCGGCAACCAGTGAAACAAAACCGGGGACATCCACGTTTGCAGGACATGCGCTCTGGCAAGGCGCTCGAACAAGTCCGGGACATACGCCCGCCGGGCAGTGTTTTTCCCTTATATGTGCTTCATATTCATCTCTGAAGTATCGAATAGTCGATAGAACCGGATTCGGAGCGCTTTGGCCGAGACCGCAAAGTGCGGTATCTTTTATCTGTGTGCCAAGCTCTATCAGAGTATCGATATCGGATTCCTTCCCGTTTCCTTCACAAATTCTTGTAAGGATTTCGAGCATTCTTTTTGTGCCAACACGGCATGGAACGCATTTGCCGCATGATTCTTCCTGAACGAACTCGAGGAAAAATCTGGCAACATCTACCATACAGGAATCTTCATCCATTACGATAAGACCACCTGAACCCATAATTGCGCCAAGTTCATTGAGTGATTCATAATCGAGCGGGACATTTAGATGCTCTTTCGGAATGCATCCTCCGGAAGGTCCTCCAATCTGTGCGGCTTTAAATTCCTTGCCGTTCGGGATACCTCCGCCAATATCATATATCAACTCACCGAGTGTGGTTCCAACAGGCACTTCGACGAGACCGGAATTTACAATTGCACCGGCAAGAGCAAATACTTTCGTACCCTTGCTCTTTTCAGTACCGTATTTAGCGAGCCAGTCACCACTTTTGAGTATAATGACAGGAACGTTTGCAAACGTTTCTACATTATTAAGAACCGTCGGCTTATTCCATAGTCCTCTTACTGCCGGGAATGGCGGTCTTGGACGCGGCTCACCTCGCTTACCTTCGATGGAAGCGATAAGAGCAGTCTCCTCACCGCATACAAATGCACCTGAACCCATACGTATTTCAAGGTCGAACGCAAAATCGGTTCCGAATATTTTCTTTCCCAACAAACCTCTTTTTCTTGCCTCTTCAATAGCCCTGCCGAGACGCTCCACCGCAAGCGGGTATTCAGCACGAACATACACATAGCCCTGTGATGCACCGATTGCAAAAGCGCCGATAGCCATACCTTCGATAACACTATGCGGATCACCTTCAAGAACGCTTCTGTCCATGAAAGCTCCCGGGTCACCTTCGTCACCATTGCAGAGAATATATTTTGTGTCACCTGCAGTTTTCCGTGCAAATGACCATTTCATCCATGTCGGGAATCCTGCTCCGCCGCGTCCTCTGAGTCCCGATTTTTTCATTTCTTCTATTACCTGGTCAGGTTTCATCGAAGTCAGTACCTTTGCTAAAGCCTGATAACCATCGCAGGCAATATAATCAGTTATACTGTCCGGATTAATTCGGCCGCAATTTCGCAAAACAACCTTGGTTTGTCTTTTGAAAAATTCAATATCATCCAGTATAGGAATGCCTTTTTTAGGTTCCTTCTCCTTTTTCCATAACAATCTCTCAACGACTTCGCCGCCGATGATGTGCTTTTCGATAATTTCTACGGCATCCTGCGGCTTGACGTTTTTATAAAAAACATTATCTTTTCGTATAACAACTATCGGTCCGTGGGCACAGGGACCAAGGCAGCCTGTTCCGAGAACCGAAACCTTTTTTTCCAAACCCTGCTTTACCAAAGCATCTTCAAACGCGGATTTGACCTCAAGAGAACCGGATGCGATACAGCCGCCGCCTATGCAAACATTGATCTGTTCCTTTTTAGTGTCCAGCTCAAGAGAATCGCGAATTTCGTTAAGATCATTAACACTGCATATCTTTTTAACGACAGCCATTTAATTTACTCCTTCTTATTGTCATTTTCTTTATTTCTATATATATCCATCAGCTCTGCGATTTTTACAGGTTTGACTCGCTGGTGTACATCATCATTTACCATAATTACAGGAGCAAGACCACATGCACCGAAACATCGCCCAATATCCAGAGAAAAAACTCTATCTTCTGTGGTTTGCCCGACATCAATTTTTAATTCTTTTTTAAGTGCATTCAGAACTTCTTTTCCGCCTCGAACATAGCATGCTGTACCAAGACAGACTCTTACAAGATATTTTCCTCTTGGCTCAGTGGAAAAGAACGAATAGAATCCTACTACACCGGCAACCTCACTAAATGGTTTGTTCAGTTTTACGCTTATCTTTTTAAGAGCTGCTTCAGGCAAATAGCCGAACATATTCTGTGCTATCTGAAGAACCGGTATCAGCGCCCCGGTCGTATTCTGATAATCATCCAGAATATTATCAAGCTGTTTAAGCATTTCTTCTTCTGATATTTCGTTGCAGCCGCAACACTGTACCTCTGACATAAGTCTCTCCTAAAAATCGTTTATAACGTTAACTCAAAAATAAAAGAATTACCTTTTTCTTTCGGCTCGACCCAAATCGTGCCGTTGTGTTTCTCTATAATCTGTTTGGTTATGAAAAGACCCAGGCCTGTGCCTTTGACATTCTTTGTCGCGGCATTTTCAAGCCTGGAAAATCTCTTAAACAGTTTTTCCTTCTGCTCCTCTTTTATAGGTTCAGAATCATTATATACTTCTACCCTGACGCAGCCGTTATGCCTGCTCGAAGTTACTATAACATTGCCATGGTCTGTACCATACTTAATTGCATTGCTGATAAGATTATTCGCAACTATCTGCAGCAACTCAGGGTCTGCCTCAAGATGCAGACTGCTGTCTATGTCATTGATAACCGTAATATTTTTCTTTTCAGCCGCAGGAGTCAGAGAAGTAACAACCGAGTCGAAAACGTCCTTTTTAAGCTCAATTGAAGTTTTTTTGGCTGTCAATTCGCCTTTTTCGATCCTTCCAAGACTCAGAAATTTTTTCACTGTCGCAGTTAAATAGTCCAAACTCCTGATTCCGCCGTCGAGAGCTTTTCTTTGTTGTTCATTAATCTGACCGAAAACTTCATCGCGAACCGAACAAACGTTCATTATTATAACAGCTACAGACCCTTTTAATTCGTGCGAAACAAAGCCAATGAGGTCGATATATCGTTTATTAAGTTCAGTGAGCATTTCATTTGAAAGCTTCAGGCTTTTGTCTCGTTCATTCAATTGATTACTCATCTCGTTGAAAGATTTGGCAAGTGCGTTAAGTTCAGTTATGCCGGTAGCCGTTTCTATCATATGACCAAGTTCACCCCTGGCAAGTTTATCTGTTGCGGTAAACATGCTGCGAACATGCCTTGAGATATCAGCATCAATAATAAATGACACTGCTGCGGCAAGAGCTGTTGCGCCTGAAATTATCAATGCAAACATCAGAAACGAATTTCGTGCAATATCATTAAAAGGCTGCTCAAGTGTCCCGACATAAAGCATTCCTATAACGTTCTTTTCAATGTCCCTTATCGGCTCGTATGCAGTCTTATACCAGTCCTTAACAACAAAAGCTTTATCGTCCCATGTCTCAGCCTTTACCAAAACACGATTATATACTTCTTCTGACACTCGTGTCCCGATAGCGCGATTTCCCTGTGTATTAGTAACATTAGTTGAAATTCGCACATCTTCCTGAAAAATCGTTACTGTCCCGACATCTTTCCCTTTGTATTGAAGCCCATGAAAAACGATGTCTTTGACTTTATCTACAATTTCGTAGTTTCTATTGAGAAGAATCCCGCCATAAAGCACACCTATTAAATTGTTTTCCATATCAAGTACGGGAGCGGCTGCCTTTACACACATCGCCGATGACAGGCTGTTCGCATCAGATTGTTTGGCTCTGGGGGTTTGTATATATTCAATATATGCCTGATTTACCAGTTCCTGACCTTCTTTAAGCAATTCTTCTTTCGGAACTATTTCAGTTGCGCTGAAAGTTTTTTTCTCTGCTATAACGCTCTTTACGAGATTGTTAAGAGCCTGGCTGTCTCCTGCAATCTGAGGATTCCTTGCCCTGAACATAACCTTTCCGCTTTTATCCGTTAAAGTTAATATATCAAGCGATTCAGCTTTTCTGATTTTTTCCAGCTCGTTTTCAATGAGTTTAATATCGTTTGTCGAAATCGCATCTCTTATAAAATATCTCTGTGCGCTCAAACGTATAATATGCTCGATATTCCGCAATTCCTGTCTATATACTTCCCTTGCGACATTCAGGTCGTGTTTAACTTTGTCCTGGGCCTTATCCAGAACGTCTTTCTTGATGAAATAAACTCCCGCAATAGCAAAGGATGTTGATAATAAAACAACCACAAGCAACTGAGAAATTAGTATTTGTATTTTTAGCGGTCTTGTTTTCATCTGTATTTCAGCGATTTTTAGCCTTTCCGGGCTTTATATTATAGTTTACTGACAAACATCCCGGACAGCTTCCACCAGTTCCTGGCGATCGAATGATTTTATATGATAGTATGATATGTCCTGTTTGCGAACTTCAGTCTCGAGCTCCAGGTCATTTCTTTCCGATGTCATGATTATCTTAATTTGCGGATCAACGGCTTTTATTATCGAAACCGCGTCATAACCTTTAATTTTGGGAATATCAACATCCATAACTATACAATCAAAGTCAATATTTTTTATTCTTTCTACAGCCTCCTGAAGACTGCAACATGTTTCTACATCAAAACCGTTCCTGAGAAGATCCGAATATAGTCTGAAGACATCTATGGTATTAGGATCCAGGATTAGAATTTTTTTACATTCAACTGACATAAAATGGCGCAGATTTTACATTTACTTGACTCTATCGTCAACACATAACAATATTGTTATGCAACTGCTGTGCCAATAGTAAGAAAATAGTTCTTGTTTATTGTAACTTGTTACTAATAAAGGGATTACGATTATTTTATAAATGAATTATATCGTAGAACCTTTTTGCGATGGGGCATATTTCCTCACAAATGAGTAAAAATGCCCCAAAACAGTACAAAACAAACACAAAATAAAATGGTCTGTTAATGTTAATAGGGCTGTTAAATTCCCTCTCTTATTCAGTATTGACGAAATTGCTGAATTTAGTCTATAATTGCTAAAATGAATTTGATTGATATTAACAGGCAAAAAGACATTAAAGAATTGATTTATTTAGTTATTAAGTTCCAAATCAAAGGCACTCTCAGGTTTATATCTCATTCACAGATGCTCAGTGTTTTTCAGCGGGCACTCGTCAGAGCCGGTATTGAACCACAGTACAGCCAGGGATTCAATCCAAGACCCAAAATTTCGCTTCCCCTGCCGCGGCCGGTTGGAGTTGAATCGGATGATGAATTGCTTGTTATGTCAATAAGTCTTGCGCAAGTAAGTATTTATGATTCATATAAAGATTCGGTTGGCAATTCTGAAAATTGTCTCAAAAGCCAATTTTTACAAAATCTTTCCGCACAATTACCCCGGGGTTGTGAGCTAAAGTCAGTAGATATGGTCCGGGAAAAACCTTCTTTTCAGCCCTGTTATGCCACATATATATTCACAATTCGTCAGGAAGAAATGACTGAAAATCTGCAAAACAGGATAAATAGCTTATTAACAAGCAAAAGTCTGATTGTAGAGCGGTCGATAGATATAAAGAGTGTATCAAAAAAAATAGACGTAAGAGGTTTTTTAATCTCGATAATTACAGAACATAATAGTATTATTGTACGATGTAAGATTAGTGCGGCTGGTTCTATCCGTATTCAGGAAGTTATGAATTTACTTGGATTGGATATGGCAAAACTCGCTTCTCCGATTAAAAGAACAGATGTTCAATGGCAGGAAGATAAATAAAAAGGATATATGACAAGAGAAATGCTTATCAATGTCGCCGAGAGCGAAGAATGCAGGGTAGCAGTAATTGAAAACGGCGCACTTGAAGAATTATATGTAGAAAGAACAAGTCTGAACGGCCATGTTGGCAATATATATAAAGGTAAGATTGCAAATATCGAGTCCGGCATACAGGCCGCTTTCATTGACTTCGGAGTTGGTAAAAATGGTTTTCTTCATATAAGTGACTTGCACCCAAAATATTTTTCCGCGAAAGAAAGCGACTCTTCGGAAAATATCGGACGCAGAAAAGCTCTTAAAGAAAGACCGCCAATACAAAACTGCCTTCACAGAGGCCAGGAAATCGTTGTTCAGGTAACAAAAGAAGGTTTAAAAACCAAAGGAGCAACACTCAGCACTTATCTTGCTTTGCCGGGTAAGTACCTGGTTATGCTGCCCTGGATGCGAAAGCACGGGGTTTCCCATAAGATTGACGATGAAGAAGAGCGCAACAGGCTGCGCGACATTTTCGAGCAGTGCAATCCTCCTAAAGGACAGGGTTTTATAATCAGAACAGCCGGGCAGAAATGTTCTAAAAAAGATATACAAAATGACCTGAACTATCTAAAAAGATTATGGCATACAATCGAAAAACGCATAGATTCTGAAAAAGCTCCCGGAGAACTTTATCAGGAATCAGACCTTGTCACAAGGACTTTGCGGGATGTCTATAACAGTAAAATAAGCAAAATAATCTGTGATTCAGAAGCTGTGGTTCGTAAAATTAAAGACTTTTTCACTATCGCTTCACCTCGTGTGAAACAAAAAGTCGTATTTTATGAAAGCAAAATGCCTCTGTTCCATAAGTACAAAATTGAGGAAGAAATTACAAAAATTCAATCACGGAAAGTCGAACTGAAAGGCGGCGGCTCAATTGTAATCGAACAAACTGAGGCTTTAGTCTCAATAGATGTCAACAGCGGCCGCTATCGAAAACAGCAAAATGCCGAAGAGACTGCATTCGAAAGCAATATTGAAGCAGCAAATGAAATTGCACGACAACTCAGGCTGCGCGACCTGGGCGGATTGATTATCTGCGATTTTATTGATATGAGAAACAGTAATCATCGCAAAGAAGTGGAAAAAGCTTTTCGTGCAGCTATGAAAACAGACCGGGCCAGAACAAAAGTACTGAGTATCAGCAGGTTTGGCATAATTGAAATGACAAGACAGAGAATGCGGCCATCGCTGCAATACAGTACATACCTGGCTTGCCCAAATTGCGGCGGTACAGGCTTTATAAAAAGTCATGAGTCGCTGGCGATTGAGATTATTCGCCTGCTGAACCTGTCGGCATCGAAAGAGCAGATTAAAAGAATCGAGCTTTTCGTTTCGCCCGAAGTTGCAGATTATCTCCAGAATATCAAGAGAACTTCAATCGCTCAAATAGAGCAAAACAGCGGGAAAAAGGTAATAGTACATTCTGCACATGATTATTTCGGCGAAAAACACGAAATTGTATGCTATAACGACAGGGGAAGCGTTATTAAAATATAGCTTTTCGATTCTTTATAAAACACCGAATCCCATCACAAATAACATAGTTCATGTTTTAACTTGACGATTTCTACTGCTTCGATAATACTGTAGCAGTTATAATATGTCATTTTTTAAAGAGCAAGTGAATGAAAAATAAACTGACTATAGAATTGCTTTGTAAAGAAGCGAAAATATTTGCTAAAACTGAGTCAAGCCATGAAGAACCATCAATTTTTGGTGTAACAGATGGCAAAGCCGTTGGTACATATTTAGAACATAAATTTCAGGCATATCTTAAACAAAAATATATTTATGAAGAAGGAAGTTCTGCAAAAGGCATTGATTTCCCCGAACTTATGATAGATATAAAAGTGACAAGTATTAAACAACCCCAGTCCTCATGCCCATTTAAAAATGCAAGACAGAAGATATTTGGATTAGGATATTCACTCCTGCTCTTTGTATATGATAAAATTGATGATCAAAATGCGCGCAAATCGAGGCTTGATATTCTTCATAGTATTTTTATCAAAGCAGAGCGAACAGCAGATTATCAAATAACAACAGGAATCCTTAATATCATTAATAACAAAGGAAATAGTGATGATATTGCAGCGTTTATGCAGGCTCACCTTCTTCCTGTTGAAGAGATACAGGCTATGCAAATTGCAGATGAAATTATTCTAAATCCTCCGAATATAGGATATTTAACTATTTCCAACGCTCTCCAATAGAGATTACAATATCGCAGAGTAATTGATGAAGCTGGTAAAATAGATGGAATTTACAGGATTCGATAACAATATGGCAGGTAATAATAAAAAAATAGAATTTGGTGATTTCCAGACACCTATTGAGCTTGCCAGACAGATTTGCTCATTGTTAATTCGGTACAGTATAGAACCATTGAGTATTGTAGAACCGACCTGCGGCAGGGGAAATTTTGTTATAGCTGCACTTGAATATTTTCCAAATGTACTCAAAATCTTAGGTATTGATATTAATAATGAATATACAGAGTTTGCACAATCAAGTATTCAGGCGTCTTCGTATTTATGTGGTACAGAAAAAGTAAATTTTAATAATGATGACTTTTTTAGCATAGACTGGGAAAAAGCTTTTAATTCTCTACCATCTCCAGTTCTTGTTATTGGCAATCCCCCGTGGGTTACGAATTCAGGATTGGGACGTATTAAAGGTAATAATTTACCTCAAAAACTAAATTTACAAAATCACCGGGGAATTGAAGCTATTACCGGAAAGAGCAACTTTGATATTTCTGAATGGATGTTAAACAGGCTGCTTGAATGTATAGGCCACAAACAGGCTGCATTAGCAATGCTTTGCAAAACAGCCGTTGCCAGAAAAGTGCTATTCGCCGCTTGGAAAAGAAAACAGCATCTAAACCTGTCTGAAATATATCACATAGATACTCTTAAGTATTTTGATGCCAATGTAGATGCCTGTCTTCTTTTCGTTTCTACATCTTTGACAGATGAGAATTATGATTGTCAGGTTTATGAAAATCTTAATGATAATTCTCCGGCTTTTACTTTCGGATATAGACAGGGACATCTCGTAGCAAATATAAATTCATTTGAGAAATGGAAACATCTCGAAGGGAAGGGACGTTACCGATGGAGATCAGGGATAAAGCATGATTGTGCAAAAGTTATGGAATTATATAGGGAAAATTCGAGATACAGAAATGGTTTTAACGAGCTTGTTGAATTAGAGGAAGAATACCTCTTCCCTATGCTTAAGAGTTCAAATATAGCTAATAGTTATATTGAGTCTCCTTCTCGCTGGATGCTCGTACCCCAGCGTATTTCCGGGGAAAATACAGATAAAATACACAAATCAGCTCCTAAAACGTGGCAATATCTGGAAAGATATGCTAATTTGTTGGATAAACGTGCCAGTTCAGTATATAATAAACATCCTCGATTTTCTGTATTTGGAATAGGAGAGTATTCTTTTGCTCGATGGAAAGTTGTAATCTCTGGCTTTTATAAAAAGCTGTTTTTTAAAGTCGTAGGTCCTTATGAAGAAAAACCTGTTGTTCTTGATGATACATGTTATTTTATCACCTGCCGAACCCAACAGGAAGCTTGCTTTATTGCAGAATTGCTGAACTCAGATATTGCAAAAGAATTTTTTTCTGCGTTTATTTTTTGGGATGAGAAACGTCCAATTACATTAGACAAACTTAAACGACTGGATTTATTAAAACTTGCCTGTGAGCTTGGTCTTGAAGACACTCTCAAGGGATTTCTTAAACAATATCCTGAACAATATGACCAGTCATTATTATTTTCTGGAATCGTGTCCAATACTTAAAAAGGAAACCTGATAGATTAGGAAATATAAATGGACTTTGATTTGGAATACGCACGAAAAGTTATTGAAATAGAAGCAGAGGCAATAAGCTTCCTTACACCTATTGTCGATGAATCTTTCGCTCAGGCGGTGGAAATGATTTATAACTGTACAGGTTCCTGCATCGTAAGCGGTATAGGCAAAGCAGGCATAATCGGCCAGAAGATAAGCGCTACTCTGGCTTCCACCGGTACGCCAAGCCACTTTCTTCATCCGGCAGAAGCTGTTCACGGTGATTTAGGCAGGCTGCGAAAAGATGATATTGTGCTGGTCCTTAGCTACGGCGGGGAAACAGACGAAATAACACGCATGATAAATTTAGTCAAACAAAGCGATATAAAGCTTATCGCACTGACGGGACAACGAGATTCTACTCTGTGCAAATACAGTGACGTGGCTCTGTGCATGGGCAAAATGGATGAAGCATGCCCTCTCGGGGTAGCGCCAAGCGTATCGACCACCTGTATGCTCGCGGTCGGTGATGCACTTGCTTTTACTGTGATGAAGGCGCGAAATTTCAGCGTCGAGGATTATGTTCGATTTCATCCCGGCGGCTCGTTAGGTACGAAACTTATGACTGTCGAGCAATCGATGATGTTCAGACCAGGCGAAAAGCTGCCTGTCGCTGCTATTAATGATACGATAGAAAAGCTTCTCGAAAAAACCGGTGGAGTAAAGAGGCACGGCGCTGTTATGATTACAGGCAAAGATAATAAATTAGTCGGAATAATTACCGATGGTGACCTTCGCAGGCTCATTACAAAATATAAGAGCAAATGTTTTGAACTAATCGCGGGTGATGTAATGACTGCAAACTGCAAAAGAATAAGAGTAGATGCTTTAGCCGCTGAAGCGACAGCGATTTTTCATAAATACAGAATTGATGAGCTTCCCGTAGTTGATGTGGATGATAAACCAGTCGGAATGATTGATGTTCAGGATATCGTAACTATTAAAATTGTTGGATAAAAAGTTTATATAAAAATGCAGAATCTTTCAAATATAAAAATGTTAGTTCTCGACGTTGACGGTGTTTTGACTGATGGAACTATAATAATAAATAGTGACGGCAGTGAAAGTAAATTTTTTAACTCACTTGATGGTCATGGAATCAAGATGTGGAAGCGTGCTGGATATGATGTAGCAATTCTTAGCGGCAGATTATCAGAACCGACAATCCATCGGGCTAAACAACTTGATATAGAACATGTTTTTCAAAATTGTCTTGATAAATTGCCTGTACTTCAGGAATTCCTCAAACAAGTCAATCTTTCTCCTGAAGCGGTTGCATATATCGGAGATGATGTTGTCGATTTACAGGTAATGAGATATGTAGGTTTTTCGATTGCAGTCGCCAATTCAGTCGATGAGGTAAAAAGACATGCCGACTTTGTCACAACACAATCGGGCGGGAACGGAGCAGTACGCGAAGCAATCGAGTATCTCCTCAAAAAGTCAGGCAAATGGCAGGAACTTATGAAAAGATATCTGGCCTGAAACAAACGGAGTTTTCATAATGAGAAAATTTATTATTGGAATTGTTTCGTTAGCTGTTGTGCTTGGCGTTTTTGTGCTCTACAGCCGCATCGATAAAACTCCGCCGCTGAATACGAATACAGGACCGGGATTTATCGGCAATCCCGCTGAAAACGACATAAATGACCTTGAAAGTGCCATCGGAAAAGTCTCAACGTCACAGGGAAACGTAGGAATTGGACCGACGAAAAATTTCGAATATATAACAAGAAATGAGGAAGGTGAAATTGAGCAGAAATTTGGGTTCCAAAAACTTCTACACACAGAAGGCGACCTTTGGGAGCTTGAAAAACCTTACATAAATATATACCACAAAGAGTTCATATCTTATATGAAGGCTGATGCTGGAATTGTCTTGGTCGAAAAAATCGGCGACAAAACTATTCCGAAAGACGCGACTTTCAGCGGCAATGTTGTGATAAATATCCTGCCCGGCAGTTTGCAAAGTGTCGAGGAAAGTACCATTTATCTTGATAACCTTTCTTTCATCAGTGAAAAATCCCAGCTTTCGACAGATGACAATTTAGAGTTCGTTTCGAAGAATGTTCATATGAGCGGCGTTGGTATGGAACTGATTTATAACGATGAGATGGAACGCCTTGAATATTTTAGAATAATTGACCTGGACTCTTTGAATGTAAAAATCCGCAGAAAAACTCTCGGCACGATGAGTACGACGAGTGCACCTTATAAAACTAAGAATATTGAAAATAGCACTGAAAAGCCTCCGGAGACCGCTGATTCTAATAAACCAACGCAGTCCCAAGACGAATATTATACATGTTTATTCAGCAAAAACATATTAATCGATACTCCAGACCAGTGTATCTTTGCAGAACAGGAAATTGAAATCGATGACATTATATTCTCGCGTGAAATGCAAGATGGAAATAAACCTGGAGAGCCGGTTTCTTATGAAGAACCGAATGAGCTGAACATCATTGCTGAAGAACCGAATGTACATGAAGATCTCGTCGATGTTGTTATCACATGCGATAATGGTTTCATCCTTGTGCCGAAAAATTCCGGCAAAATAAATGACTTTAGAGATTCGGCTAAAACTATATCCGGCATCGAAAAGCCTGAAATTACAGAAGGCGAAGAAAAAACAATGCTTTCTACTCAAAAGATACAATTAACAACGCTTGAGGGCGATTCTGTTGCAGTCGGTCCGACAGAGCTTATCTTCTATATCGAGGATTTGAACAATCCTGACCCGAATCTTCGGTCTTTCCCTGTTACAATCACTTCTCAGAAAGGAGCACAATTCATAAAAGCCGCGAACCAGGTTGTTTTCGAGGGAGATGCTTTTTGCAGTATTCCTCAGAATGACCTTAGTGAAAAAAGAAACGCTGCCCTTGCCTCTCCTATGCTGATAATTAATCTGCCCGAAAATAAACCTGAACAGAAAAAGGCTTTACCAGACATCATAGCCATAGGGCCTGCCGAGCTGCTTTTTTATGTCGAGGACCCCAATGCTTCGCCGGAGTCTCAAAAAATTATTCCTGTAAAAATTACAGCGCAGGAAAAAGCTCTGTATTTACCTGCAATGAACCAGGTTATTTTCGACAGGGATTGCCTTTGCCAGATTGGTTCCGAAGAGACAGGCAAACAGCAGTTTGTTTCACTGAAATCCTCAAATCTTAAAATAGATTTGCCGAAGGATAAAAACACCCAGTCATTTGCATTTTCCGATATAACCGCCGCTGGACCGGTTGATTTAAAATTCTTTATGAAAGACCCCAATAACATGGGGAAGCCTCAATCACTTTTACCTGTGAATATAACTGCACAGAAATATGCGCGATATATGTCTTCCTCGCGTCAAATCGTAGTGGATGGTTCGTGCAAAAATTCTATGCTTCGCGAAGATAAAGATTTTATACAGGAGCTTACTCTCCTTGCAGAAAAAATTACAGTAGATTTGCCTCAGGATATCAATAATCAGGAGCCATCTTCTACACTAACGGAAATCAGGCATTTAAACGCAGACAGCAACCAGGTGATATTGACAGTCACGAAAAAAGTTAAAGATGCCGCTGTAAGCAATCCTCCTCCTGATCAAATTCTCGGCTGGACGAAATTGATGTGCAGGAGTCTGGATTATGACACGCAAGAACAGGTTTTTCAGGCTACAGGACCGGGTGAACTTACATTAAGTGATATCGAAATCAGGGACTCGAATGAGCCTGGTGTGAGCAAAATTCTCGGCAAAAAATGGTGGGCTGTAATATACGGATTCAGCGACCTTAAATACCTGTTGAGTAATAATCGAATAATCGCAAATGCAGAACCGGAAAAGACTATCAATATTCAATACATCGAGGAGAAAAACACAGAGCTCAGCCCTGTTATTGTGGCATCAGCCGGCCATATCGAAATCGAACTCAGGGAAACAGAAGAAAACAAACTGGAACCTTCAATAATAGTCGCTTCAGGCGGGATAGATTACAAGAAAGATGCTGATAATCGGTTTCGGGGAAGTGTTTTAATATACGACCATGAAAAAGGAACGATTATTATTCGGGGAGATGACAAAAATCCGGCTTTCTATAATACCATGCTCGTCGATGAAATTAGAATCGACCTTATCAATGACAAAATAGAGAGCATTGAAGCCAAAATCAGCAGACCGGGTTCGCTCTGACATCCGCTCATTCTTCAGGTTCCGGTTTTTTGCGAATTTCCTGAATTCTGTGTTTAACAGTCTGATTTTTTTTATCAGAGTCGTCTTTTGGGGTAGCGGTTTTGTTCATTAAAGACAAAGCTTTAATACATGCGGCTTTAGTAGTGCGATCCCGGCTTTTAAGGCCTTTTTGGAGAACTTCAATCGCGAGCTTTCGCATCCTGCCCTTCATGCTTCTCAGCCCATAAGCGGCTGCTTTCTTCGATGTACGTGTGAAATCACCATTCAGGATATTGGCAAGGATGGCAAGCCCGTCTTCCTGCATCCAGGATAGATTATACGCCGCAAGGCGGGCTATCGTTATATCGTTCGTGCACAACTTCTTGGTCAGCTCTTTTAAGGCTTTAATCGATTCTTCGTCATTTTGACGCTTAGGTGTACTTTTTTGTTCTTCTAATTTCATATAGTCTCCTAAAAGAGATTATAATTATAATAGAATTACAATCTTTACGCCAGTCAAAATTATAATTAAGAATTTTGAAAAAAATAAAAAAAACCATATGTTATTTAAGAAAATCGCCGGATAATGGCATTTCTTTTGAGAAAGACGAAATAAAAAGCCTTACAATAATCATATCACTCTGCGTTTATATCAGAAAAAGTTGGCTGAATTCGAACGTTTGCCAAACTGTTTGTGGTCAGGGCACAATAAATGTGCCCTGATGACCACTCAACAGTTAAAATACTGATTTCTTAGACTATCTACTTGTAAATCTGGAATAAGAAATTAAAGAGTTCTTCTTTTTCGCAGCCAGCCGACGAATCCGACACCAATACTTCCCAGTAACATAGCCCCCGGAGCAGGAATACACTCGTGGATTAAAGTACCAGTTATAGTATTGTTATAACTAATTACATCAATTGATATCCATTCGGGATTATAATCAGGAATATAAAATGTTCCTGTAATATGTTCTCCCAATGTGTCTGTGGAACCGTCGAAGATTATATAACGGGAAATGTATTCTTCTTCCTTCTGTACTGTCAATGGAGGTAAAGGCGGAGAACCGCTTGGGCCGCTTTCAGGATAAGCTAATGTACTCCAGTTAAGGGCAATAATTGTAGTTCCTTCTCCGATTATATAGATATCATATGCAATCTCTTTCCATCGGTCCGGATCCGGCGGATCATCGTAAAACCACTGAGTATGCCAATCAGTGTTAGGATAATAGTACCAAGGAGTGCCATTCTCACCTGTACCATCATTATAGCCGCTACCGCTGCCAGTAATAAACTGATTGGTTTCAGTTAGAGTAATGCTGAAAGTATCTGTTGTTGGGATCGCCGATGCTGGTGCGGCTAAAGATACTAAAATGGCTGTTGTAACAAATAACAATAATTTTTTCATTTACCTATTTCCTCCAAAAAAAGTTAATAAATTTCTTGATTTACACACTTACGAAGTGAAGTATTAAAAAATAGGTATGATTTCAATCCTCCTTGTTTTTTCATCACCATCAACGCACACTTCTCATTTCCTAAAAGTCCTATAATAATATATATTAATTCTGACTTTTCAAGAAAAAAATATATAAAAAACGAAATTTTTTCGATTTTTTTAATAATTATTCTACTTTTCAGCCCAAAACAGCATATTAGCCATAAAAATTAACATATTTTTTATCTTTTTTTTCTTTAATAACTGTCAGGAAAAGGCAAGAGAATAAAACTTGCCTGATTTTTTTTTACTGATATAATGGATAAGTTCACCAGGGGTGGCTATTTAGTACGGTAGTCTGAGAAAAACCCTTTGAACCTGATCAGGACAGTTATCTAAAAGATGATATGCCTGCGTAGGAAAGTGATTATAATTTGGAATATTCGTTTATTATTAATCGCTTCGTTGGCAGGAGCGATTTTTTGTTTATTATAGGATGTTATTATGGCAACACAACTGCAAATCGCACGAAAAGGGACAATCAGCAAACAGGTTAAGCTTATTGCTCAGAATGAAAACGTTGACGCGGCTATTATTCGCGAGGAATTAGCCTCAGGCAGGCTGGTAATACCTGCAAACAAGCTTCATTTGAAAACAAACCTCAAACCTGTCGGCATTGGGCGTGCGCTTACTACGAAAGTCAACGCCAATATCGGAGCAAGCAGTATTCGCTCAACTATCGAAGCTGAGCTTGAAAAAATGCGTGTTGCTATTGATGTCGGTGCTGATGCAATCATGGATTTAAGCACAGGCGGCAATCTTGATAAAACTCGCGAGAGTTTATTAGCCCAGTGCCCTGTGCCATTCGGGACGGTTCCGATATACCAGGTTATAGAAAAAAGAAATGTCGAGGACATTAACGAGAAAATAATCCTTGAAGTAATTGAAAAGCAGGCTAAACAAGGAGTGGACTTCTTTACAATTCACGCAGGCGTACTAAAAGAGCATCTGCCTTTGCTTGAAAAACGCATTGCAGGCATAGTCAGCAGAGGCGGCGCGCTTTTGGCTAAATGGATGCTTCACCATAACAGGCAAAATCCCATGTACGAAATATTCGATGATTTATGCGACATTTTGGCAGAGTATGATGTATGTTTTTCGCTCGGAGACGGCCTTCGTCCTGGCGCAATCGCCGATGCGACTGATGAAGCACAAATCGCAGAACTCAGGACGCTGGGAGAGCTTACTGCTCGCGCTCAGGAAAAAGGCTGCCAGGTAATGGTCGAAGGGCCGGGCCATGTGCCTTTTAATCAAATAGAATACAATATGAAAATTCAGCAGGAAATTTGTCATGGGGCGCCTTTCTATGTTCTTGGTCCTCTTGTAACGGATCTCGGCGCCGGTTATGACCATATAACCTCTGCGATAGGCGGTACGGCAGCTGCTTTTTACGGCGCTTCTTTCCTGTGCTATGTTACGCCGAGGGAGCATCTGGGACTCCCTAATGCAGATGATGTCCGCACCGGTGTAATGGCCTCGAAAATTGCTGCCCATGCCGGCGATATTGCACGCGGTTTTCAGGGAGCTGCCGAACGGGACAAAAAGTTGAGCACAGCCCGCGCAAATCTTGACTGGAAAGTGCATCTGGCTGAATCTCTCGATTCCAAAACAGCCGAAAAAATGCACATTGAGGCGTGTAAAGAAATCGGATTGGATAAATTACCTGCCGCCGACTACTGCTCGATGTGCGGCAGAGACTGGTGCAGCGTAAGGATAAACAGGGAAATTCGTGACGCAATCAAACTCAGTAACTCAACAAAGTAGTATTACTGCATAAAAAATTGAAAATTTATTTTGACCAGTCGCGAGATTGAATTATCATATGAGTAAAAACAAAATGGGCTTTTAATATGGGAGAATATTATGATTAATAGTCCGACACATGCACTTGTACGGCAGATTCCTCATTCATACACTGATTACTATGCAAAGAAAAATATTCATATTTCTTATGGCCTTGCCGTCCGGCAGCAGGAGAAGTACATTCAGACTCTTAAGGACGCCGGCATGAAAGTATCTTCGGTACTGGCTGATGAGACTAAGCCGGACTGTGTTTTCATCGAAGATACAGCATTCATCTGGGAAAATCACGCTCTTATTACCCACATGTGTCCCGAGCGTGAGGGCGAGCAGAAGGCGGTCGAGGAAGCATTGAAACATACTCATACAATAACACATATACCCTCAGTCGCCCGGCTCGAAGCCGGCGATATTTTGCATACCGAAAGTACTACTTATGTCGGACTGTCTGCCCGGACAAATAATATGGGCGCAGAGTGCCTCAAGAATTTTCTCAAGAAGTTCGGCAGGGCTGTCGTGAAAGTACCTGTAGATAAATGCCTGCACCTCAAGAGCGGCGTAACCTATATTGGCGACGATACGCTGGTTACTGTTCCCGGCTGGTTCGACATGAAACTTTTCGACACTGAGAAAATAATCTATACATTGGAAGGTGAGGAAAGAGCCGCAAACTGCATGAGGATTCCGAACAACCTGCTCGTCCAGGAGCAATACCCGAAAACCGCCGATTTGCTCGAGCATTTTGCCATAGAAAACGGACTTCAGTTGCATCTTATCGATACATCCGAATTCGCCAAAGGCGATGGCTCACTTACCTGCTTATCTCTTTTATGGTAGAATTTTCCGGTCGTTTCTGACTTACTGGTTACATTTGTGAAATTTAATCCACCATGCGGTCATGCTCAACCTTAATTTCTTTTATTTCCTGTTGAGTCTGTTGTAATTTTTCCTGCTCACCAGTAGCCTGATATAACTTCTCCATTTCAGCTAAAGATTTCTGAATTATAGCATGACTTGTCATTTGTGACATATACATAAGTTCTGAATCACGATTCATCAATTTGCCCAATTCAAGTGTTGTCGTAAGATATTTCTCTGCTGATTCGTAATTACCTTGTGAAACAGCCGCTTCGGATAATTCCCATACTTTTCTGCATAAACTTCTGAGTTGGCTTGACATATCGGTAATTTCCTGAGAAACCTTCTGCTGGTCTTCCTGTTTGAGCTGGATATATTCTTTATCCTTAAGATAGAAGAAGT
>JAFGEF010000172.1 GCA_016931715.1 Sedimentisphaerales bacterium | reverse complement strand
GCTTACGAAAATTGGCAAAACGTTTTAACACAACAAATGAAACCATAAATCCCGTCTCAGAAAGAGCACAGGGTATCTCGTAAATAAAATACGAGAAAGGAGAAACTTAAAAATGGCAAAAAAATCATTACACAGCATATGCAGATGGACATTCAATCCGGGCAAAGGCGGCTTTGTTCCCGGTGATATGAGACCTGAATGGGGCGGTTCTTTCGGAACACCTGAAATGATTAACCTGGTCGGCAAGAGAATTAAATCAAGAATTCCCAGTAATGTCGAGCTGGGTATTGAGATGCATTACGATGCAGAAGTTGATGACAAAAACGCCGCGGCAGTCGCTGACGCACTGATTAGCAACAAGCTGTATCTTGCAATGATTACACCCGGCGCACACAGTCATTTTGCTTACGGCGGAATCGCATCGCTCGACCCAGCCGAACGCAAAGCCGCGGAAGAGCTTGGAACTAAAACAGTTGATCTTGCCTATGGAACATTGAAGAAAGCATGGCATCCTGACATCGATAAAGCGCCTGCATTTGTAATCTGGAATGGTTCTTTCGGTTATGATATTGCAACCGTCGGAGTCAAGAAGATGTATGAAAATCTTAAGGAAAGCGTCGCGGGACTTTGCAAGTATGAAGAGAAAAAAGGCGGCCACCTTCATATCGGATTCGAGCCGAAACCGAACGAAGGTCACCCGGCTATGCTTATCCCGACAGTTGCAAGCGCGCTGCTGTTCTGGTTCAGACTTGAGGAAGAATTCGGTGTAGCAAGAAAGAACAAAGGCGTGAACAAAGAGTTCGGCCATTCGGAAATGATTGGTCTTGACCATGTATATGATTCAGTCGAGGAACTGGACAACGGCATGATGGTTCATATGCACCTCAACAGCCAGGGTTACAATGACGGCATAATTCTCGGCGGGCCGGGCAAGTATGACATTGACCACGGCGCTAGAATCAACGGCATGAATGTCGCAATCGCCGGACTGATTCAGCAGGCTAAATATGCCCGCTGGAAAGGCCACGACATGCAGACCAGGGCTTATGACAATACAGAGCAGGGAATTGACAGAGTTATCAGAAGCGTATTGAGCTGGGAAGCCTGTGAAATGGCTGCTAAGGAGCTTGATACAAAAGCCCTTATGAAAGTTCTTGCGAACAGGGAAACAGCGAAAGCAGAAGATATGATGCGAGCGGCGGTAGTCAGCGCCCAGGTTCACTTTGACGAAATGTACAAGTAGGAAATTTATTTAGTTTGCTGATTTATGCGGCACGGGCTTGAAATCCGTGCCGCTTTTTTTAACATTCGACAAAAGGAATATAAAAGATGAAAATTACAAAAGAACAATTTGGTAAAACTACTGACGGTAAAGCCGTAGAGATTTACACTCTTGTCAACGATACCGGCAGCGAAGTAAAAATTACAAATTACGGCGGGATTATAGTTTCCCTGAAAGTACCTGACAAAAAAGGCAATATGGATGACATCGTTCTCGGATATAAAACTCTGAACGAATACATCAAAAACAGCCCTTATTTCGGAGCATTAATAGGCAGATACGGCAACAGAATCGCCAAAGGCAAATTTAACTTAAATGGCAAAACATATACTTTGGCAATAAATGATGGCCCGAATCATCTTCATGGCGGCTTAATTGGGTTCGACAAAGTCATCTGGGATGTAAAAGAAATTAAACAGGAAAACGCCGCAGGTCTGGAATTGTCGTACTTTAGCAAAGATGGCGAGGAAGGCTACCCGGGTAATTTGAATGTAACTGTAAAGTACCTCTGGACCAACGAAAATGAGTTAAAAATCGAATACGCGGCAGCCACAGATAAAACAACCATCGTGAATCTTACCTCTCATTCATATTTTAACCTTGCAGGCAAAGGTGATAATATGAACCATGAAATGATGATTAATGCTGACAAGTTTACTCCGGTAGATGAAACACTTATTCCCACAGGCCAGTTGCAGAGCGTCAAGGGAACACCTTTTGATTTTACAAAGCCGGCAAAAATCGGCTCCAGAATCGATGATGATAACGAGCAGTTGAAACGCGGCAAAGGTTATGACCATAACTGGGCTATAAACAATTATGACGGCTCTCTGCGTAAGATTGCATGCGTGTACGAGCCGACATCAGGAAGGTTTATGGAAGTCAGCACCACGGAACCGGGCGTGCAATTCTACAGCGGCAACTACCTTAATGAAACTATGGTAGGAAAAGACGGCGTGCCTTACAAGGCAAGGTCGGGATTCTGCCTTGAGACACAGCATTTTCCGGATGCTCCGAATAAGCCGGAATTTACATCAACAAAACTCGAACCGGGACAGAAATATTCGACAACAACAATTTATAAATTCTCGGTAAAATAGTATTGGCACTTAAGAACTACGCTCTTTTGTACTTATGTGCTGTGATAAGAAATACCTGATTCAAACATGCCTAAGCTGTTAAGCTCCTGTTTCTTTTTAATAGAGAAACAGGAGTTTCTTTTATACCTTTAGAACATTACCAAATACCTCTATAAGCCGCTCTACGCTCATAATTTTAAAGAAACACTGATTCAAAAAGAATTTCTGGACTTTCTTACTATATGTTTATAATATTATCGACATTGTTATGAGATTTTTTGCTTTTGAAGAGATTATCCGGGAAATGTCATACAAAAAAGTATAGAGGAAAGAAGGACAGTAATTATGAAACTGCGGCAATTATTAAATAGAAAATGCTTGAAGAAATGTTTTATAATCGTCGGGCTGTTTATTGCTTTTGTCTGTTTATATATCCTTTCGTTTATATACAGCAAACCAGCAATCGATACAGATTATCTTGCTCAATTGAATCGAATTAACCGGCCTGAAAACCTCAAACAGGAAGATAACGCATGGCCTTATTACGAAAAAGCATTCGAGCTTTTCAAAAATCCTGTTGATGGGAATGATTTCCACATTATTTACGAAGAATTTCAGAAAGACTTTTCTGACTTCAATGACATCGAAAAGGGAATAATTACAGGATGGCTCGAACAGAACCAGCCGGCGTGGCAGGAGTTCTTAAAAGCAAGCCTGAAGCCCTACTGCTATAGCGAATACGTGGTGCAGGAAATAGATAGTAACGAACCTTTTATCAATTTCATCGAGCTGTTAGATGTTCCCACAATGAAAATCGGCTATAAATCCGAAGGTTTGAGAGATTTTTACCTTTTAGGCAGGTGGCGAATCAAAATAGAAGCAGAAACGGGAAAAACGCAGCAGGCTATAGAAGACTGCTTTACTTTATTAAACATCGCACATCAATGGAATCAGGGAAGATACTTGATTGATGACCTTGTCGGTTTGCATTGCAACAGCATAGGCAATGAAGGTCTTCTGGAGGTAATTTCCAAAAACGAGCTTTCTTTAAGCCGTCTTGAGGAGATTCAGAGACGCCTAACAGAAGTTTATGAGTCACATCATCCTAAGTTTGATTTCGAGGGTGAAAAACTTATGTTTCTTGATATAATTCAGCATGTTTTCACCAAAGGCGGACTTGGCGGAGGCCATATAATACCAAAGTACATTTCGCCTCTTGTACAATACTCAAGTATAATTATAACAATGAGTCAGCTTGATAATAAACCATCATTAAAAGAAAGAAGTTTATATCTTGTAATGAGCTTGCTCCATGCCAGGCGAAACAAAACCATCGCAAAATACAATGAGATATTCGACCAGTTGCAAAAAATTCAGGAAATGACGTTATCTGAGCGAAAGCAATATGGTCACGTATTGGACACTAAACGATTGGAAATTCTAAATTATATAATTCATTTCGACTCAACTGTTCAACAAAGCAGATATTTCATTGTAAACATATTCACACCAGGAATGGAAAGAATGACTGAATTTGTGCCGCAGAAGAAAGCAGAATATGAAGCAGCAATTACAATTTTGGCTCTTAAGCGATATTTCATCGAAAATGGGGGATATCCGGAAACGCTTGAAGACTTACTAAGCAAAGGCTATATATCGAAACTTCCGATGGATCCATATAGTGACAAATCTTTAGTTTATAAAAATGAAGGTAATAATTTCAGACTTTACAGCTTTGGTGAAGATTTCGAGGATAACGATGGCAAGCCGATGTTCCTAAGTGATGGCAGCCTTGTAAAATGGGGACGAAAGGACAGTAATACAAAATCTGATGCGGTTTTCTGGCCTGTTCCATAATAGAGCGTTCTTCACTAATCAGCCGCGTCTGGCGGTTGTAATCGATTCCATGTTTCTGAGTATCCTAATCCCCTGCTCAGGCAATGCTCTCATTTCTTCAGCAGAATTCCAAATCCCTGTCCATTTCCAAGGCGAACAACATCACACACCCGGTCTGTTTCAGTAAGGTACCACGCACCAACCGGGCATTCATAGGCTGCCATATCGAGGCTGGTGAAAGTATCCCCTGCCAGCGTAAGAATCCCGATGCCCCATTCACTCGATATTAAGATGTCCTCACGAGTATCTCCATTGAAGTCCGCTATCTGTACAATAGTATCATTATCGGGATTGTAGAGCCAGCCTCCAAACCATGTACCCTTCGCCTGTAGCAGAACAGTTGCGAGTGTATCATTCTGCAGTTTGAGTACGGCAATTCCCCATGGACTTGACATAACCAGGTCATCTTGTCCGTCGCCGTTGATGTCTCCCATCCCTTCAATTACATTGTCATCGCTATTATATCGCCAGCCGCCGAACCACATACCGTTAGAATGTATTATAATCGGGACAAGAGTCGAGTTTTGCAAAGTGAAGATTCCTATGCCCCACGGGCTTGTCATCAATATATCATCTTTGCCATCGCCATTAAAATCTGCAATGCCCTGAATTACGTTATCGTCCGGATTGTAACACCACCCGCCGAACCATGCGCCTTTGGGCTGGTTCATAATTGAGAGCAGCGATGAGCTATGCACGGCAAGTATGCCGATTGCCGAAGAGTTGGAAATAAGAATATCATCCCTGCCATTGCCATCGAAGTCACCAATACCCTGTATTACATCTGATTTTATATCGTATTGCCAGTCGCCGAATACCGCTCCGCTTGCTTCGGCGACCATAGAAGTAAGTGCGGAGTCCTGGTATTTTATGATTCCTATTCCCCATGGACTGGTAACAAGAATATCATCCGTTTTATTTCCATCAAAATCACCGGTACCTTCTATTGTGTTGTCATCAGAATTATAACGCCATGCACCGAGCCAGTCATACTTGGGATGTATGGCAATCTGCTTCCATGATGTACCATCATGCGAAACCAGACATAATCCCCATGAACTGGTCAGAATAATGTCCGGCTTGCCATCCGCATTGAAATCACCGGTACCTTCTACTTCATTTAATGCCGAACAATAGTCCCATTCTCCAATCCATGCATTATCCGGATGTACCGCGTAATCAGTCATTACACCATCTGCAAGACCAACTATCCCCAATCCGTTCGAGCAGCGAAGACGGACAGTCCAATCTCCAAGAACGCTCCATGTATAGCACCTCTTATTATCCGCGACCATAGCAGGAAGTGAAGTATCTTTCGCCTCTTCATTAAAGTAACCCTTCCAGCCGTCACCGAAGCAGGAACGTTCCGTTAGTCCAAAGGCTTCTGAAAATCCTCTCGGAGAATCGTAGAAAACCTTAGCTCTCGCGGTGAGCGCTACGCCGTTCAGGTAAAACAGCACGCCTTCGACATTCTGAAATGTGCCGTAGAGCGAGTTATTGTAAGCCCTCGTGTCTGCTCCGTATGGGCTGTTAGCCTGACAGCCGCAATGAATATAGAGCCGGCTGCCTGTGCCCTCAAGGATTCCATTTTCCCAGATTGTCCTGTGTACATACAAATCTGCTGTCCCGCCCTGGTCAGCAAGGTTGGGTTCATAGAGATATGTATCGCCCTTTCTCTTCCATCTCCATGGCCGCTCGCCGATAAGCTCATCAAGATTCTCGAGTGCATAATAACTGCCGAATGCCGAGTTGAAGCAGTTCGAGTGAGCAATAATGCCTCGATAAACAGCGGTTTCTTTTAACCAGCTCACGTAGGTACGCAGCGAAGCATTTTCCTTCACAATTGACCCAACAAACTCGGAAGAAGCCTTAATCAAGTTATCATTGAGCGCCGCAGCCGAAAGATCTTTACCTATCGCCGCTGTTTGAAATGGAAGATACGAGTCTCCACCCACCCGATAGTTATGATCTCTATCAAAATAATCAATCAGAATTTTTCGTTCAAGATTCGGGTCCCTGTGCCAGAATGCATAGATGCTCAAATCAATTTCCTCTGAGGGATTTACAGCCTGCGGCCTGCCGTCTGCACCGAGGAATCCCTGACCATAGTCGTCACGAAAATTCGGGTCTGGATTCACGGCGATATGCAGCGGATTGATTCGAGAAACAAAGATTTCCGGTTTGGCTAAAGGATTCGGCCTCTTCTTGTCTGATAAAGTCATTTCCGGATGGAGCTGCTCTGTGAATATTTGAATCATCATTCCATCTTCGCCGGACGAGATGACACTGTAATTGTCGTCTTTTATCCAGAAGAAGTCCTGAAATGATAAACTTGTTCTATCATACTGGGGGCAAAATAATATCTGTCCGTTCTGGTACCAATCGGCGCCTCCGGTGACGTTAGGCCTTGCAACAATTGACTCCAGATTCATAGGACCTTTTTCATAGATAGCATCCCATCTGCCGTCAAGGTCTGCAATTACTAAATCAGAACGTTCGGAGACAATTTCCGGAACAATGCGCAGATACTCTATGCCCGCCGGTAAATCAATACCGCCAATCTGCATACCCCCCTCCTCTGTAACTCTTGGCCAAAGCCACCTTCTAACCAGCATCGGTTCAGGAAATGAACCAACGAAAATAACACCAGCCAGGTTATTATAGGTAACTCGTACGCTCTTGAGAAACTCTCGCAAGGCAATAACTGTGCGCCCGTCCTGATGCTCATAGCCGGCATAGACACGAGCTGCAACGAATTCTGCAGAGTAACCTTCCGCCTGGAGGTCTCCCCGGAAACGTTTTAGCCTTTCGTTAACATCAACAACAGAAATAGCTGAACCAGGAATCTCATTGAGCAGCCGCTGCTCGACCATAACTACTACAAGCCTGGAATCGGTTGGCACAACAGTATCGGCAGATTCGCTAAACAGACGTTCCAGAGTTTCGATCTCATATCTTCCATCACTGTTGTTATCATAGAGAGAGAACTGATCCAGTACATTCTGGAATATATCATTGGCCGCACATGGTTTTGCCGATAAAACACATAGAAAGCTTAATATAGAAAAAAATAACCAACGATAATACTTACTGGCGGATAACAGGACTGCATGCATTTTCGTTCCTCCTTCTAAAAACAACTCTATATGAGTTCTATTATGAATCTTCTTTATTCTACCACAAATAAATAGATGTACATAATAATTTATTCCTGTGATTTAATATCTTCCCTCAAATATTACTGACATCAGACAATTCCGGCAATCGAACTGAAGCAGATAAATATATCGCTCATCTCGAATCCTTAAAGGTTCTTTTAGCCGTAATCCCGGATTTTCCGCCTTAAGACAGGCATCCAACTGGTGTCTTATGCAATATTTGGAACACATTACTTGTCTGCCCTTAATTTTCAGATGTTTTTCAAAAGCCGGTTCGAGAACTTCTGCGCCATGACGGTTATAGAATCGCCTGGCATTATCATTCAATACATTGGCATGATAGTCGAGGTTAATTATCGGATATGGGGCATTATTCGGAGTGAAGACTGATTTTTCAGCAGGATATTTTTCAAGCCGTACTTTTGTCAGTTCATCCAAACATTCTCTCCTGAGTTTGTTTAAGGTACTTATAACAATAAATCCCGTCTGGCCTGGTATATTAAGCTCTGCTGCCTGATATATAGTATCTCCCGTGCGCAATAGCTGCTTTTTAATCTGTTCGAGCGTTCTTGATATATCTTTAGGAGGCTCATAGGGTATATCTAACCGCTTCTCAGCACGATTTCCATCTTCATCAAGAACCGACAGGCAAATACTTTCATTATCCTGAATAAAATTCATCTTTACTTCTATTTTACGCTGAGCTGAATGTTTTTTAAGAAGTCTGTCAAAGGCAATATCATAATTGCGATAAAGAAATGTCCCGACCTCCAATTCCTCCATATCCCTCGGATATACTTTTCCATTGACCACTTTATCGATTCTGAATCCAGTCAATTCCCCTTGTTTGGTGAAAAAACAAAGGCCGTCACCATTAGCGAGGTTATCGCAGTTCGTTGTAAAATAATCCCTTTTTATTTCTGTGATAGCTTCTACAGGCTGACCAATTGATTTCTGTGTATCCAGAGATGCTGCTTTTTCATTGCGGCCGTAAAGAAAATATTTAGTATATCCCCTGTTAAAGGTCTTCGCTGCATCAGGCGAAAATAAAGGCTCGCTTTTACCGGAACTTTTTCTTCGATAATTCCGGTTCGACTCTATAAACTTATCGATAGCCATGCTGTAAAAAGCAGTTACGTTTTTGACATAATCTATTTCCTTGTATCTTCCTTCTATTTTGAATGAGTTGACACCTGCGGCAATAAGATCAGAAACAGCTTCCAAACGGTTAAGGTCCTTAAGAGAGAGCAGGTATTTATTCCGGATTACAATATTGCCTTCGCCATCTATGAGGTCATAGCGGTATCGGCATGGCTGAGCGCAAATGCCCCGGTTCCCGCTGCGCCCTGTTACCGCCTGGCTCATATAACATTGTCCGCTGCAGGATACGCAAAGAGCGCCATGAATAAAGACCTCTAATTCCATGCCGGTCTTTTGTTTTATCGCCTTAATTTCTTCAAGAGACAATTCCCTGGCAAGAATGGCACGCTTAAAACCCACTGCTTCAAGGAACTGCACTTTTTCAACTGTATTGTTATGCATCTGCGTGCTTGCAATTAATGGAATAGGAGGAATATCCATTTCAAGCAAACCGACATCCTGAATTATCAAGCCGTCTATACCCATATCATACGCTTGTTTTATAATCTCAAGAGCCTGTGGTAATTCTTCATCAGAAAGAATCGTGTTGAGAGCCATATATACTTTGGCATAATATAAATGCGCGTAACGGACAAGGCGAGCGATTTCATCGATGCTGTTAGCGGCTTCTGCTCGTGCACTGAATTTCGGGGCTCCTATATATACAGAATCAGCGCCGTGATCAATCGCCGCAATGCCAATATCTGCATTTCCTGCCGGAGATACAAGCTCAAGCGGTATTGTCATAAACTGCTTCAAAATCAAACTTTAATATTAGTAACAATGATCCCCGGAAACACCCCGGAAACGACGGAATCGTTCTAACAACATAGTAAAAAAGATAACGCAATTTATTTTTCCAGGCAAGAAAGATTTTTCTATAAATCTTTCCCGTATCATATTTTACTTGCGGAATTCGGGGGCGACACCATCATATTTATGGATGTAGCAGATGCAGTTTATGAACAAATCCCGGCCATCAGGAGTCATTTTTGACGGCGGAGCAGACCAGCCCCACTGTAAAAAATTGCCGTGGCGGCCGATGCCTGTAGCCAAATAGGATTTACCTGGGGCAAAACCGAGAAGAATGACTTCGGCATCAGGATAATCCTTTAACTTAATTACATCCGAGACCGCACCTGCTTTACCCACATTATTATTAGTATCCTGAACCTTCAAAACTGATATTGTTTTATCAAGTTTTTTCTCTTTCGGAGCGGTGCGAATATAACTGTCAGGTGTTTTAACTGATTCCAGTTTGATTTCAACTTTGCGAGGTTTCAGAAAGACCTCATGCTCGAACGACTCACCATGAGCCGCATCAGTTAAGCAGTTTCACATATATCCGGTTTTCAAGCCCATCTGGTCAGTCCAAAAAGCTCCCGGTATTCCAAGTGATATGGTGGGACGCGAGTATTGTTTTGATACTTTCAGATCCCAAAGCGGCTTACCTCCTTCACTGCCCCACTGAATACCATCTTTGTCAAGGATAACCACATCACTATCTTCAGTTTGTTCTTCCTTAAATGACCAAAGGTCGATGGTTTTAACTTCTTTAAAATTCTCGGAAAGGAATGAGATAAAATCTTTCTGTCGGTCAGTATTAGACAAGCCCACATAAAGAATCCGCAAATTGATTTTTTCAGCTATATCTTCCTGCGCAGCTTGTACAGGTTCCGGTATATCCTGGATGCTATCAGTTACATTAACAGGCTCGACATCTTCCGGCTGCTCTTTTTTCTTACACCCGGGCAATATTGCCAGAGCACAAACAAGCACGATGGTTAGTCCACAAAAAACTCGTCCAGTGTTTAAAGAGAATTTAATCATCTTTATTACTCCTTAATCAATATTGTGAATTAATATATAAATAATTATTACAGCTATTCCTTTTGTGTTTTGCTCTGATTATGGATTTTTGTTCGCATTTGTGTCGGGTCTGAAGAATTACAGATAGCAACATCGTAAGAAATTTCACCCTTTTCGTATAGTTCCATAAGTGAATCATCCATCGAATGCATGCCCTTCCTGCGACCCGTCTGAATAATGCTCATGAGCTGATGAAGCTGATGATCGCGAATATGTTTTCTTGCAGGTCCGTTGATAAGAAGCAATTCAGTCGCTAATATTCTCTGTTTTTTATCTGCCGAAGGTATAAGTCTCTGGGCAATAATACCCTGAAGACAATTTGCCAACTGCAAATAAATCTGCGGCTGCTGGTTTTCCGGAAATATGGATACGATGCGTTCAACCGTCTGCAGGGCGCTCGACGTATGACATGTTGCAATAACAAGGTGACCTGTTTCAGCGGCAATCAGAGCCGTTTCTGTAGTTTCAAGGTCACGCATCTCGCCAACACAAATCACATTCGGGTCCTGCCGAAGAACATGAATCAATGCACTCGAAAACGATTTAACATCCGTATATAACTCCTGCTGCACAATAATAGCTTTTTTCTGCCTGTGCAGAAATTCGACCGGGTCCTCGATAGCAATAATTTTACACCTTCGCTCGCTATTGATTAAATCAACCATATAATTCATGGTAGTTGTTTTGCCGCAGCCTGTCGGACCAGTGATAAGAACCAGGCCGCTCGTTAAGCGAGTAAGGTCTTCAATTTCTTCCGGCAGACGAAGCTCATGGCGCGTTTTGATATGGTCCATAACAGGCCGAATCGACATTTCAGGATTGCCCGCCTGATAATAAATTGAAACACGAAAACGACCCAATTCAGAATCATATATCGAACAGCAAAGCTGCCAGTTTTCCTCGAAAGTCTTTTTTTGTTCCGCATTCAGCAGACCAAAACACAATCTTGCACTGTCTTCCTTCGTTAAAGGCGGCCTGTCTGCGAGGACAATCTCGCCGTTGATTCTGAACATGGGCGGCAGATTAACTACGATATGAATATCAGAAGCATTTTCACGCCTTGCAAGAGACAGGATTCTTTTAATTTCCGCCGATATTTCCATAATTCTCCTATTTTTTGAAAAATCTATGAGTTATGCAAAATTGAAGTTAGACATATATTGTATGAAGAAAATCGGATTAAAAGATTTTCTTCATACAATCTGC